>DAOLFI010000411.1:0-4162 GCA_035326385.1 Niabella sp. | reverse complement strand
GGAGATGGACAGGGTAGGGCCGGTTAATTACAAAGGTATGTTAACCCCATGGGAAGAGCCTACAGATGTGTTTTATATGTTTCGCAGCAATTATGTACCGGCTCAAAAAGAACCAATGGTTTATATTGCTTCCCATACATGGCCCAACCGCTGGATGCAGCCTGGGATTAAAGATTCTATCATCGTTTATTCTAATTTCGATGAAGTAGAGCTGTTCAATGATATAAATAATGCTTCTTTAGGAAAACAAAAGCGAAATGGTACAGGCACCCATTTTATGTGGAATAAAGCGGATATCAGGTACAATGTTTTATATGCTGTTGGATATGTAGAGGGGAAGGCCGTTGCAAGAGATACAGTGACTTTATATCATCTGCCACAGGCACCGGGTTTAAATAAATTATATGAGACTAGGGAAAATCTGACTGTATCTCAAAAGGGGCTGAACTATGTTTACAGGATCAATTGTGGTGGTCCCGATTATACAGATAAAAATGGTTATTTATGGAAAGCTGATAAAACAAAGCAGGCCTCTGTAATGATGGGGGATGGATCAGAAGGTCCAATGACTTTGTCGTGGACCAATTCCTTTCCGGAGCTGCCGGCAAACTTTGCTTCGCAGCGAAGAGTGTCTGTTCCGCTTAAAGGTTCCGGCGATGGGAAACTGTTTCAAAGTTTCCGTTACGGAAAAGATCAGCTCAATTTTATTTTTCCGTTACCTGCAGGAGATTATTTAGTAGAACTGTATTTCATAGAGCCCTGGATTGGTATTGGAAGCAATATGGATGGCTCAGGCATGAGAATTTTTGACGTTGCTTTTAATGACGAAACCGTTTTAAATGATTTTGATATATGGAAGGAGGCTGGAACCAACAGGGTGATTAAAAAAATAATTCCGTTTAATGTTAAAAATAATAATCTTACGATAAGCTTCCCCGAATCAAAAGCCGGGCAGGCTATTATTAGCGCAATAGCCATCGCAACTACTAACCAGGAAGTAAAGCCGGCGCAGTCATTACCTGGTGTGGCGTTGATAAGAAAGCCGGAGTCAGAGATTAAGATCCGGTCCTGGATGGATATTGGCGACAAAGTATTTACAGATAAAGAAATCGAGTTTAATGAATTGCCATCGGTTCTCTTTGGCGCTGAATGGATGCAAAGAGCGAAGCATAATTCAGGTATGTTAAACTTTTCCACACCATTCGGCGCAGATATTTATATAGCTGTTGATGAGCAGCAGCAAATACCAGGGCAGATCAAAGATTTTGAAAATACAAATTCCTTTATTGTAACGGATGAAAATGGAGGAAGAAAGTACAGGGTATATAAAAAGAGATTTGAGCCGGGAAGTAATTTTGATTTTACAGGGACACAAGACTGGTTGATTGCAATGATGTTCAGGTCGAACATGCAACCGGCTTATGACTTAAAACCTACTACTTCTTATAAATCGGAAGTAGCGATCGTCAATAGTAATGTACAGAAGCGGGAAGTTTCGGGCAGCGAAAGGACTGTAGTAACGGGCAGCGGGGAGGCAGAGATCGTATGGCCTGTATCAACAGGTGTGGCCGATGTATATTCCATTACGGTTAAGTATAACAATCCGCTGGAGCAGGATATGACTGGTACTCTACAATTGTTTGATATAAGTGGCGTTAAAATGGTGGAAGCTCAAGCTGTCTTTAAATTTACAAGGCCAGGGAAATGGAATTATATTACTATAAATACAGGAAGTATGATCAATGCGGGTCACTATAAAGTGAGGCTTGTTACAAAAGATGCAAAAGGTTTGATAGTCTCTAACATTGATATACAATAAACACTATGTATTGGCAAATGAAAAAACTATTGTTAATATTGGCTTTGGCAGGTTCCTGTATCACTGCAAATGCCCAAGTTTTGCGCGTGGTCAATACCCGGTGTGAGTATAGCATTAACCCGCTTGGGATAGAACAGCAGCAACCTGCATTCAGCTGGGAGATACAGGCGTTTGAAAAAGATACAGAACAGTCGGCCTTTCGTATTCTTGTAGCGGATGACAGTGCAATGTTGATTAAAGGGCAGGCTAATATATGGGACTCCAGGAAAATAAACAGCGCTGATAATGTACAGGTGATTTATAAAGGTCCGAAGCTGCAGCCAGCGAAAAAATATTACTGGAAAGTAATGGTTTGGGATAAAAAAGGCAATCAGTCTGCCTATAGCCAGCCTGCTCATTGGCAAATGGGCTTATTAAGCCCCAATGATTGGGAAGGCGCCCGGTGGATCGCCTATGATATCCTACCGGATAGTAACAGGTATGTACCTTTAATACATGGTAATGGTAAAAAGGAGTGGGGAAAGCGTGCAGATGTATTGCCGCTTTTCAGAAAAGAAATTGAAATAAAGAAAAATATCAAAACAGCAACAGCTTTTATTTCCGGCCTGGGTCATTTTGAGATGAGCATTAACGGCTTCAAAGTGGGCGATCATTTTCTTGATCCCGGATGGACACAGTATGCAAAGCAGGCACAGTATGTAACATTTGACATAACCGACCAGTTGCGTAAAGGTGCTAATACTTTTGGTGTAATGCTGGGCAATGGTTTTTATTATGTTCCCGGTGAGCGTTACCGGAAAATGACGGGTGCTTATGGTTATCCCAAAATGATTGCCCGTGTTTTAATTCAATACACAGATGGTACTTCAGAAAATATTATTACCGATGCTTCGTGGAAAACAGCGCCATCGCCTGTTTATTTCTCAAGTATTTATGGTGGTGAAGATTATGATGCAAACAAGGAACCGAAAGGATGGAACAAGCTGGGCTTTAATGATGCATCATGGAAACAGGCCGTAACTACTGCCGGGCCTGAGCTTGTAGCTCAGCTGGGTATGCCGGTAAAGGTAATGCAGCGCTTTGCGCCTGTGAGCAAAAAAAATATAAGGTCGGGGGTTTGGGTATATGATCTGGGACAAAATTTTTCCGGTATCCCCTATATTGAAGTGAGTGGTAAAAAAGGTGATACCGTTCGGATATATCCGGCAGAACTATTAACTGATAGTGGCACGGCTAATCAAAAGCATACCGGCTCACCGCATCTGTACACCTATATATTGAAAGGAGATGGTATTGAAAAATGGCAGCCGCGTTTTTCTTATTATGGGTTCAGGTACCTGCAGGTACAGGGCGCATCTCCTAAAGGCAGTAATGATACACGTTTTCCTGTGCTGCATAAGATAGAGGGCTTACATATCAGGAACAGCGCTTTGGTATCCGGAAGTTTTCGTAGCTCAAATGAATTGTTCAACAAAACACACCAGTTGATCTTATGGGCATTGAACAGCAATTTTACCAGTGTGTTTACTGATTGTCCTCACCGGGAAAAGCTCGGCTGGCAGGAACAGGTACATTTAATGGGAAATGCTATTCAGCATAACTATGATATTGCATCCTTTGCTCAGAAAATATTGCGCGACATACGTATGCAGCAATTACCCGCTGGCCTGGTTCCCGCTACCATCCCTGAATTTACAGAAATGCATTTTGCTGATGGCTATTTCCGTGATTCACCGGAGTGGGGTAGCACGGCTATTATTTTCCCCTGGTACATGTACCGCTGGAGCGGAGATAAACGTTTCCTTACAGATAATTATGCTGCCATGCAGCGCTATTTTGTTTACCTGCAATCCAAAGACAGCAGCTATATTTTAATGCATGGTTTGAGCGACTGGTATGATCTGGGTCCTGCCAGACCTGGCTTTAGCCAGCTTACGCCCATGGGATTAACAGCTACTGCCTACTATTACTATGATGCAGTGCTGCTTCAGAAAATGGCGAAACTGTTAGGTAAAGCAGAAGACGAAAAACGGTATGGCACAATAGCCGCAAATATCAGGGCAGCTTTTAATAAAAAATATTTTAATACAACAACAATGCAGTATGGCAGCGGTAGCCAAACTTCTAATGCTATACCCCTGTTCATGGATCTGGCAGAGCCACAATATAGGAAGGCCGTACTGAATAATCTGATAGCTGACATTAAAGGCAGGGATAACAGGCTTACTGCAGGCGATATCGGCTACCGTTATGTGTTAAAGGTATTAGAACAGGCCGGGCGCTCAGATATTATTTATGATATGAACAGCCGCAGCGATGTGCCGGGCTACGGTTACCAGTTAC
>DAOLFI010000410.1:0-4162 GCA_035326385.1 Niabella sp. | reverse complement strand
TTGGCGTTTAAGAAAGCTTTATTTACCTGCGATCTTTTCATGTCTTTTATTTTAAATCGTTATTACTGTTTTCTCTTTGTCAGAACGCAGGGCCGCATCAAAAAGCCTGTGGCTCAACAGCGCTTCCTCGGCAGTTGCACATCCAAAACGGCCATTTAAAAAGCCTTCCCGTTCTGCAACAAATGCGGCAAGCATTTGCAGGAAGCAGTCCGGAAACCCGGGCTCAAAAATACCCCCGGTTATTGTTGGGATAACACTATTAAAGCCCAGGTCTGTTTTTAACCAGCTTTGTTCCCCGTTCTTTTGAAATTCGTAAAAAGTTTTGGGCTCTTTGGTGCTGTAGCTTACGCCACCATCTGTACCCAGTATCTGAATGTACCAGGTATTGGTTTCAGTAGGCGCCATTCTTTTAGTTTCTATGGTCATTGGCACTTTTTCCCCGGCAATATCCACTTCGCAGCATAGCGTGGCATTGTCCCAGGTATCGCAAACAGCCATCCCTCCTTTACCGTCAGGCCGGTGTGTATAAATCTTTTGCAGCTGTGCATAAACATTTAAAGGTTTGAGGCCGAGGCGCAGCGGCACATGCAGGGCATGCAACCCCAGGTCGCCCATTACACCAATTTCTCCGCAAAATGCTGTCTGGCGTTTCCAGTTGATGGGTTTATTAGGGTCAAGATCACTTGAGTGGAGGAAGCCGGATTTGATCTCCAGTATTTTTCCAAAGCCACCCTCGTTGTATTTTTTTATTGCTTTTTGTACGCCGGGCAGAAACGGGAACTCTGAACTGCATCTTACAAACCGGCCTGTTTCCCGGAAAACTTTATAAATGTTTTCTGCCGCTGCCAGGTCTTTACCGAAAGGTTTTTCTGCCAGCAGATCTTTCCCTGCTCTCAGCACATCAATATAAATCTGTTCATGCAAATGGTGGGGAACCGCTACATAAACCACGTCTACATCATGCTTAAGCAATTCCTGGTAATCAGATGTCAGCAGCTTAACGCTGTCTAATTGCTTATACCAATCCAGTATGGAAGGGTTAAGGTCGCAAACTGCAACAAGTTCTGCTTTTACATGAAAGTCGTTTAGCACAAACCATCTTCCAAAAGCGCTGGCAGCTTCACGGCCCATAAGCCCGCCACCTATAATTCCGAATTTTACTGTTCTGTTTCCCACTTCATCAACCGTTTTATTCATTAATAAATTTGGCCGCTTCCCCGGCTGTTTTACCATCATGCACAATAGACATTAAAGCTTTTGTAATGCCAAAAGGGTTTGTGTGCTGAATAACATTTCTGCCATAAACGATACCTCTTACACCCTGTTTCATCAGGTTTTCTGTTCTTGTTAAAATTTCTTCGTCAGAGGCACGTCCGCCGCCTCTTACAAGTATAGGCGTATCTCCGGCAATTTCCACTACGCGGTGATATAATGAAACGTCATCAGTAGGATCTGCTTTAATAATGTCCGCGCCCAGTTCTACTGCCTGTCGCACAAGTGGCATGATCAGCTCCACATCGCCATTAACCATATAGCCTCCTTTTTCATTATTAGGCCTGAAAACCAGCGGTTCCACCATCATAGGCATGGAATACTTTTCTGAAACAGGCTTTAGCTTTAGTATGTTCGCCATACATTCTTTAGTAACCTCGGGAGCTCCGGGAATTTGAAAAAGGTTGATGCACATACAGGCTGCATCCAAACGTACTGCCTGCTCCACACACTCTTCCAGCATCATTGAAAAGGAAGGGTTTAATAATTCTTTACCATAAACGTTAGCTACATCTGTTCTTAAAACCAGGGCCGGTTTTGATTTGCCGGGTAGGGACTGTAAATAAGGCGCCTGTCCTGTAGAGAGCTGTATGGCATCGGGATTAGCCTTTACAATGGTTTCGATAGATCGTTTCATGTTTTCAATACCTCCCAGGAAGCTGAATTCGTTAAAGAAACCATGGTCAATGGCTACATCAAAACAATTGCCGGACTTTTCATTAAATAACCTGTTTAATCTGTAAGCTTTCATTTTAAAATATTTAAAAAAGTTGCATAAACAATATAAGAAGCAGGTAGCATTTGGCACTCGTATTCCTGTGAAAAAGATAACAAAAAGCAAGCATCAAAAGCATACAATTAACCGGAATCTATGATTTTTAATATTGAATTTATTTTAATGAAGATTCCTGCGCTAAATGCGAATATAGTTAATATGTTTATACATAATTTTTTTTCGAAAAAATAATTTATTAAATTTTGATTTTACGGGTTGGTATTATTTGGTAATGTTACATTGCCGGTCTTCAATACAGATTCAATAAGTAGAAAAGAATCGTGCTAACCCGGTAAAAACAGGAGGTGATCTGCTTTGATCTTTTGATACTGTATACTTTTGGAAGAGTCTTTTGTGAAAAAATTATGTATATACATGTAGATTCTCCTATCTTTGAGCCAGATCTGAAATATTCCCGGTTTTTACAGGCGGATAGTTGTATATGTAAACATAATATTCCCATCCGGCGCTGATAAAAACAGGATCAGAGGAGATATTGATGATTGTATGAAGCCATATTTTTTAAGTAACAGCAATAAAAGTCTTATGATCTTATGCAGGCAGCATTTTTTTAATAAGGCGTGAACCAACACAAATACAATATTTTCAAAAACCAAGTAAAGCAAATGATAAGTGTTTCCCGGCTATTTATTTTATGTCTTATTTTATCTGCATGCAGCTTTTCACAAAAAACCGGTACCGGCCGTGGTTCAGTTGTGACGCTCAATGCAAATGATTTTACACACCAGCCACAAAGCATGCACGCACATGCAAAATTTAATAGTGATAAAGGAGCTGTTGAGCTGGCACGCAGCGTGGCTTTGAATAATGGTTATATTGTTAAAAGTACAGCATATCCGCTGAAAGCAGGCACTTACAGGTTCTCTGCCAGGGTTAAAGTTTCTTCCGGGAACACCTTGGACCCTGTTGTGCAACTGCATGCAATTAACGGTGAAAAAATTGTGGCTAATCTGAATATTATGGGAGCTCAGGCCGGTTCGGTATTTAAGGATTATGCAGTAGAGTTTGACGTAAAAGAGGGCCTTTTCAATTTTGCTGTTCATTCCAATGGCCGGAACGATGTTGAATTTGAAAAGATGACTGTTGAAAAGATCAGTAAAGATTTTGAAAGTTCGGCACTTTACCAGCTGGTTAAAGAAGATGAAAAAGATAAAGCCATTAAGTTATCAAAGGAAAAATTATATTATTATGATCTGCGGACGAATGTAGAGCAACTGGAAGATTACAGTTATCAGGAACAATTGATGACTTTGATCGCTGTTTTGCAGGGATTGGTAAATCGTGAAAAGCCACTTCTGTATGTAAGGTTTGTGGATGACAAAACCGGTAATACCCGACAGGGAAAACAGGATGAATTTTGGCTCAACTATTTAAGCAAAGAAAAAGGGTGGCTGCCACAGGGAGAAAATATAGTAAAAGTGAAAAGCGTGGGCACACTGCTCAGGATATTTTCACAATATTATGACGGACTTACGGTTTGGGATGTTTTTGCCCCGGCAACCTACAACGCGGGGTTAACAGATTGCGGTGTGAACAACCGGTTGTTAGTGAAATACTCAGATGAGGTGAACAGCCTGTATAAAATATTTACCGAAAAACTGGGCTTTAAAATTAAGCTGGACCTGTACGGAAAATTTGACGGTAAAAAGGGAACTACTATATGGCAGACCAATCAGCCTTCTACCGGCTCCAGGAAAAATGATGTCTATATCTGGGCAGTTCAGGAATATATAAAAACAAAGAAAACGAATCCTTATGTATTGAGTGGGTATCTTGACGGCTGGATTGGCGAAAATGGCGTAACTCAAAAGGTGTATTACAATGAGAATGGCGGCATATATGTTGGCATAGGCGGTGTTCCCGCATGGAGAAATCGTTTTCTTCATACTGATATCATGCCCAGGGATTATTTCATTGCTAAAAAGGCCTTTTTCTACGATCTGGCGGCCGTTAAAGATGATACACCTATTGATGATTTGAACCAGGAACTGGGATTGGATGCCCGGACCTTTGAAATGATATTAAGGGAAAATAATAAAAACGCGGGCAATACAGTGGCAGAGTCTGGCGGATTCACTAACTGGCAATTGAAAT
>DAOLFI010000409.1:0-4167 GCA_035326385.1 Niabella sp. | reverse complement strand
GGTGGGAGCGGCGGCAACTTTGTCCGCAGCTATTTTTGCGCCCTTTACTGCATTAATACTGGCATGTAACTTAATGCCTAACGGATACAACTTATTCATCCCTGTTTTGATAGGCTGCTTTACAGCCAGGCATTTTTCACAGTTGCTGCTGCCATACAATGTTTACACTTATGATCTTTATAAAATACCACGCCGCTGATTTTTGTTGCAAATATCTCAGTGCACACTGTTTCAAAAGAAAAAAAGATATTTGTGCCAGTATTAATAAATATGTCTGCCAGTAAAGAATATATATTATCCGATATCAGGGAAACCGTGAAATGGTTACTGAATGAACTGCAAGGCCGGAAGGTGATGGCATTGCACGGCAATATGGGTGCGGGAAAAACCACGCTTATTAGCGCGCTTTGCGAATATTTAGGCGTGACTGACGGAGTAAGCAGCCCTACCTTTTCTATTATAAATGAGTACCCGTTTACCCTGAACGGAACAGACGATGCTATTTACCATATAGACCTTTACCGTTTAAAGGATGAAGAAGAAGCCATAAGAGCCGGTGTGGAAGACTGTATTTACAGCGGCAGTTATTGCTTTGTAGAATGGCCTGAAAGAGCGCCTGGCATTTTTCCACCGGAAACAGTACATATTTACCTGCACCATGAGGATGAGCATAAACGGACCATTAAAGTGGAGCGGAAATGATTAAATTTCTCTTGTATATTTATTATTATTTTTAGCCAAGAGGAACCTTTCCTGCCCAACTACTATTAAAAATATCTATTGTGGTCAGGCGGGGGATGAAATTTTTCTCCAAAGGCGTTCTTTGAACATGCCCCTTTGTGTAATTTTGACATGAATCCCGATAGTTATCGGGATCATGTCAGTTTGTTAATCATCATAAATAAAAGATGGTTCAGTTGTAATTAATATTTTAAACCAGGATAACTTAGTACACCTCTGTTAAAAGTATGAGTAAAAAAAAGCCCGTTATCAGTACCTCGTTCAGCTATGAAACACTGGAAGAAACACTGGATGTAAAAGTGAGAGGAGAAGGCATGACGATTGGTATTCCCAAAGAAATTGCCTTCCAGGAAAATCGTGTGGCGCTGACGCCGGATGCTGTAAGTGTGCTGGTAAGCAACGGGCACAACGTAGTGCTGGAACATAATGCCGGTGACGCCTCACATTTCCGGGATAAGGAATACAGTGATGCCGGAGCAAAGATTGTGTACAGCCGTGAAGAAGTATTTAAAGCGCCTGTGCTTGTAAAAAGCGCCCCGGTTATTGAGGAAGACCTGCCACTGCTGCAAATGAACCAGTCTATTATTTCACCCTTACATTTATCAGTTTTAAGGCCGGAAGTGCTATGCGCAATGATGGAGAAAAAAATCACGGCCATTTCGTTTGAGAACTTAAAAGATGACACGGACTCCTATCCTATTGTGCGCAGCATGAGTGAAATAGCAGGCAGCGCTGTTATGCTGATCGCTGCACAGTACCTGAGCTCTGCCAATCATGGTAAAGGTGTTTTGCTGGGTGGTATTTCGGGCATTGCCCCCACCAAAGTTATTATTATAGGGGCGGGCATTGTAGGCGAATATGCCGCACGTGCGGCCCTGGCAATGGGCGCATCGGTAAAACTGTTTGACAATAATGTAAGCCGGTTAAAAAACCTTCAAAACACAATCGGACAACGCTTATGGACCTCGGTAATTGAGCCTAAACTACTGGCCAAACAATTACGTACCTGCGAAGTGGCCGTGGGGTGCCTGGCTAACCAGAGTGGCCGGACTCCTATGGTAGTTACAGAAGAAATGGTAAGCGGCATGAGGCCCGGATCAATAATTATCGATGCCAGCATTGATCGCGGCGGCTGCTTCGAAACTTCGGAAGTAACTTCGCACGAATCGCCGGTTTTTATGAAATATGGCGTGATCCATTATTGCGTGCCTAATATTCCTTCGGGTTTTGCACGTACCGCCTCTCAGGCGATCAGTAATGTGCTGATGCCTTTGCTGATTGAAGCCGGTGAAGAAGGCAGCCTTGAAGATCTTGCCTGGCACCATATACACCTGCGTAACGGGATTTACCTTTTTAAGGGGCACCTTACTAATTTTTACCTCAGCCAGCGCTTTGATTTAAAATATACCGACCTGAATTTACTGATAGCCAGTCAACGGTAATTGTATTTGGCATGCAGGAAGCTGAAAGCATAAAGCTTTTAGCTGGTGGCATATAGTTCCAGGTTTCAAGTTGCTGGTTACTGGTTGCTGGATCCGGATTTCACATTAATACCGATTGGACATCCGTAATAGACCAATTGCATTGGTCTAACGGCTGATCATTCCGAAAGCTTTCGGAAGCATTATACGGCATCCCGATAGCGATCGGGATGGTCTAAAATAAAAATCCGGTTCGTATAACCTGTAAACCCCTCTCTCCCGACTTCGGTCTTCTGACCTCGGACTTTTCATTATGTACAGCCACACATCAATTATGAGTATAGCATTTCTATATCACATATTTGATTAGGTTCCAAGTTCCTGGTTTCAAGTTCCCGGTATCCAACATGATGTAACCTGTATAAGATGTACGACCAGTATCCAGTTACCAGCAACCAGTTTCATGTACCCAGCATCCATTACCACTCAAATCAACCGAAAGTATAGAATTTCTATATTCAACTATTCAGCAGTTTGAGCGTATTTTCAATCCTCTTTATGGTCTCCTCCCTGCCAATAAGTTGTGCAATATCAAAAACTCCCGGTCCAAACTTGCCCCCTACCAGCATGATACGCAAAGGCAGCATTACTTCGCCGGGTTTTAAGTGATTAACTACTGCTATTTCTTTAAATTGATGCTCCAGTTCCTGTGCTTCCCAAACAGGTGCTAATTGATAATTACGGATCAGCTCTGTAAAAAATAATACTTTGGCCTCATTCCATTTAGGCTGTACCGCATCCAGATCCACAGTTCCCGGCGCTGCAAAGAAGTACGCTGTTTGCTCATAGAAATCTGTAAGCAGGGTGCAACGGTCTTTTGTCAGCTCAATGGCTTTTTGCAGCATAGCTTCGTCTGAAATAATTATTCCTCTATTCTCTAAAACAGGCTTAATTACGGGCAACAATTGTTGTGTATCTGATTTTTTTATCCACTCATGGCTGAACCATTTGGCTTTTTCATAATCAAACTTAGCGCCTTCGCTGTGTACACGATCCATTGAGAACCTGGCTATCATCTCTTCCAATGAAAAGAGCTCCTGTTCTGTACCGTCGTTCCAGCCCAGCACAGCCAGCAGGTTGATAAACGCTTCCGGCAAAAATCCTTTCTCTTTAAACCCTTCGGTTACTTCACCTGTCTTAGGATCTGTCCAGTTCATGGCAAATACAGGAAACCCATATTTAGCGCCATCCCTTTTACTCAGCTTTCCGTTGGGGCCCAGTATCAGCGGAAAATGCGCCCATTGGGGCATCTTATCCCAACCAAACAGATATTTCCAAAGCAGCACATGCACCGGTGCGCTTGGCAGCCATTCTTCCCCACGAAAAGCATGTGATATCTCCATTAAATGGTCATCTACTACTACGGCAAGGTGATAGGTAGGCATGCCATCTGCTTTCAGCAACACTTTATCATCTACCAGCGAAGTATTAAAGCTCACTTCGCCACGGATCATATCATTAAAGCTTACTGTTTCATTTTCGGGCATTTTTATACGCACCACATAAGGCGTATCGCTGTGCATCAGTCCGTGCACTGTATCACCATCCAGCGTAAGCGAATTACGCATCTGCATACGCACTTTATGATCGTATTGTGGCGATGGATTTTCTTCGGTACGGTATTGCCGGCGCATTTGCTCCAGCTCTCCGGGCGTATCAAAAGCATAGTAAGCATGACCTTCCGCTACCAGCTGATCCGCATATTTCCTGTATATTTCCTTACGCTCGCTTTGTCTGTAAGGCCCAAAAGCTCCTCCGTGCTGCACACTTTCATCCGGTTCAAGACCGCACCATTTCAGGCAGCTGAAAATATAGGCTTCGGCGCCGGGAACAAAGCGCGTCTGATCGGTATCTTCTATCCTGACAATAAAATCTCCGCCATATTTTTTGGCAAACAGGTAATTATATAAAACGGTTCTTACACCTCCCAAATGCAGTCCGCCTG
>DAOLFI010000408.1:0-4169 GCA_035326385.1 Niabella sp. | reverse complement strand
GAAGTTCTGGAACTTTTTACTGTACTCCCTGTTAATCTGGCTGGAACCATCCCTTCTGAAGCTGGCGTTTATATAGTATTTGTTTTTGTAATTGTACAGCAGCCTGGCTAAGCCTGATACCGTAGCGTATTCATGAGGTGTTACATTGATCACACTTTTTACATCCCCAAAACCTGAGTTTAAATACCATAATGACTTCTTATCAGGAATGATACTTAATCCCGGCTTTGACTGGCTAACAGTGGCACTCATTGGATCATAGCTATAATAATAGGTAGTGAAGCCGGCTGTTGCCGTTACGCTATGATCTCCGAATTTCTTTTTATAGGTACCAATATAATCCTGCTGAAATGCCTTTGTATCATCCTTATCGTGCCTAACGGCTGTTAAGGCATTTTTAGCAATTACTGTCTGGAGCACAGGATCGTACAGGTTATACAAAGGAGTGTACTCCCTGTTATTTCTGAAGCTCAGATCTCCATACCATGTGGCTCTGAAGTTCAGGTCTTTAGTTATCTGGTAATCAAAAAAGGCATTACCAATTATTTTATACCTGTTATCAATTTTTTTATTCCAGTTATGCTCTAAAGTAGCCAAAGGATTTGTTTCTGAATTTTGAATAATAGGTGTAGTAGTGTAAAGGTTATAGTTTGCAGAGTCACTGCTGTAGGGATCTTTAGAGTACACAGAGGTAGTGCCGCCAGGGATTATAGGCAATGCTCTCCTGGCCTGCTCCAGCGCCCCGCTACCATAAGGAAGTCTTTCCTTAGAGCCGATCAGGTTCACACCAACTTTTATCTTTTGGCTTATTTTAAACTCATCATTCAGCGATAATGTTAAACGGTCGTATCTAACATGTTTCACCAAACCCTCATCATAGGTATAGCCCAGCCCAAATCTGAACCGGTTCATGTCTGTACTTCCATCAATGCTCAAATTTGTGGTGGAGAATATCCCATTTTGGGTTACTGCATCTACCCAGTCAGTATTACCGGTATATGCAGCCATGCCGTTGTTTACAAAATCAAGTAACGAACCAGCACTGGGATCATCTTTTACCCTGTTATTAGCTTCAAAAGTGAGCAGCTTCCTGAACTCTTCCCCGTTGGCCATTGCAATTTTATCAACAAGCTGTTTGGTTCCTATGGATGAGTTGAGGTTGATATTTGTCTGGCCTGCTTTAGCCTTTTTAGTAGTAACCAAAATGGCCCCGGCAGCACCTTTAATACCAAATACAGCAAGAGAGGAAGGATCTTTCAGCACTTCAATGCTTTCAATATCGCTGGGGTTTACAAAGTCAAGGTTATCACTGAAAATACCGTCAACAATATATACCGGACGAACGGAGCCCACACTGATAGTACCCCTGATCCTTACATCGGGGGCAGCGCCCGGCACCGCATTGTTCACAATATTCAGACCGGTAACTTTAGATTGCAAAGATGCCAGCGGGTTGGTATTAGGCTGGGCCGCAATCTCTTCCCCTTTTACTTTAACAACAGAACCCGTCAGGTCCCTTTTGGTAGCCGTACCATAACCAATCACCACTACCTGGTCCATCACCTGCTGCGACGGCTTCAGGCTAACGGCGATCTCTGTGCTTCCGTTGAGCGGATATTCCATGGGCTCATATCCCACAGAACTGATCTCAAGGGTTACATTTGCATTGGGAATACTCAAAGAAAATTTACCCTCTGCATCAGTAGTGGTACCACTGGTTGTTCCTTTTACCAGAACCGAGGCTCCGGCAAGCGGCAATCCTTTCTCATCAGTTACGGTACCCCTGATGATGACATCTTTTTTGCCCAGCGGATCTTCTTTAATTATAAAGAGCCTGTTAGGCATGCCGGTATAAGTGAGCGCGGTACCGTGCAGCAACATATCCAGCACATCTGTAATATTTGCGTCTTTTGCATTGATGGTTACCTTAGACTTCAAGGCAGTCAAATCATCATTATACAAAAAACGGTAATGGGTTTGCTGTTCAATAGAGGCCAGCACCTCTGCTATTTCTACCTTTTTAGTACGCAGGTTTACACGGTCCTGACTAAAACTGCTGGCAGACAGGTTTAAGGTAAATAAAAGCAAAAAGCCGAGCGTCAGTTTCATAATAAGCAAAGACTTTAATTTTAATGGATAGATCATCCTTTTTAGCAAGCTTTCCATATACAAACGGTTATTTAATTGATTTAATATTTAATCGGTTTTTTAACAGGCTGCCACTTAATTGGGCAGCGGCTTATCTGGTACTGATAATAACTTCATGGGCATTTATTTTATAATGAAATGGGATGGCTGTCTGTAAGGCTTTTAGTGCCTCTTCCAAAGTTTCTTTCTCAAAAGAGCCTGTAAAATTCAGCTGTTTTGCTGCTTCATCTTCAAACACAAAGCTTACCTGGTAACGATAGGCCATTTTATTGGTTACCTGCTCCAGGCTTTCTCCTTTAAAATCAATCCGGCCATATATCCATGCCGTTTCCGTCCGCTGTTCTTCTTTCACGGTACTGTCAACCGGCAGCAGCGCTATGGCTGCGGTATGATGGTCAACCGGCCCCTCTTCCCGGTGATTTAAAACAACTTTAGGAATTACAATTTTTTGATTGGGGTACAGCATAATAGGCTGAAAATGGCTGTCGTTGTTTTTTGTAACCTTCACCAAACCCCTGTATAAAGTTGTTTGTATTTCTTTATCCTCTTCATAACCTTTAACATTAAAAGCCGTGCCCAAAACATTTATGTTTACATCATTTATGTGTACAATAAAGGGCCTGGCGGGATTTTTAGCTATATCAAAGAAAGCCTCACCAACCAATCTCACCTCGCGGGTGGCGCCTTTAAAATCATTTTCGAAAAACAATTTTGATCCGGCATTCAGCCATACCTTACTTCCATCCGGCAAAATTGTGGCTTCCTGCATGGCTGTTGCCTGGGTTACCAGCGGTTTCAGGGCTATTACAGCAGGGGGTTGCTGTTTTACAGAAAAAAACAAAAAATATCCTGCAATAATAAGTGCTGTAATGCTGGCTGCAATTGCCCACGTTCTGTTTGTGATCTTTCTTTCTTTTCTGAATTGTTGTTCATTCTCCAGCAATGCTCTGGAAAGTATCTTATTGATTGTACCGGCTTCAGGTGCAAAATCATTTGCCGGGGTACCTTCCCTGCTAACAAGCTGCAGCAACCAGTCGTATTGCTGTTGCAGCTCAGGGTTTTGCTGCAGCCGCGCCTGAAATGAACGATACTCTGCTTCAGTAGCTTCATTAAAAGCGCACCTGGCCATCAGTGCCCATATATCGGCTTCATTTTCCATGTACAAACAATCCTTATACTGGTAAAGACTGCTAAAAGAAGACGATCTACTAAAAGAATCCTGATTTTTTTTTACCCGGTGATTTTGGTGGCTTTATCCGTTGCCTTTGTAATGCCCAGGGCCTCACAAATACGCTTTACAGCAATGGCCATTTGTGCATCAATGGTATTTACTGATATATTTAATATGGCCGCTACTTCTTTATATCGCAAGCCATCTTCCCTGATCAGCTTGAAGATCATTTTACAGCGGGGCGGCAGGGTTTCTACTGCATCATTTACACGGTTCAGCATTTCTGAAGTGATAAATATAGAATAGGGGTCCTGATTTATCGCTTCCACAACTGGGTTAAGATCATCAAATGGTGCTGTCATCAGTTTGTGGGCTTTATCCGAAAGCCGGCTTAATGACTGGTTTTTTATTGCGGTATATAAATAAACAGAGATATTTTCTATACCTGCTAACGTGCCTCTCTTATTCCATATCTTCACAAAAACATCTTCCACCACTTCTTCGGCCATTTCCCTGGAATGAAGTATAGAACTGGAGAAAACAATAAGCCTCCGGGCATACATGGCGTATAGCCGTGCAAAAGCGGCCTCATTGCTATTATCAATCTGTTCGAGGAGCCTGATTGCTTCTTTATTGAAGTCTTTTTCTGACATGCAAAATCGTTTCCATTTGGTACCTGAAAATACAACAATCTTTTAACATTATTGTTTTATTACAAAATATTTATTCTTTTAGCTGCTAATAATTGGTAATCAAATATGCCCCACAATCACATAGTATGTATATTTGCAAGAGTGGCTTAATTTTTGAGTACCCGAGCTCTCAAATATTAATTTAATATTGTGGCATT
>DAOLFI010000407.1:0-4184 GCA_035326385.1 Niabella sp. | reverse complement strand
AAATAAAAAGGTTTTAACCCAATTTACCACCAACTATTTTTCAGTACATTACCCATTTTTCAAACATGGCTAATGTATAATTACCAGATCCAAGCCCTACCTGTTTAGTTTTTATCTCTTTATTGTCCAGCAAAATTCTATGAGAATACTTTTCTGGAATATGGATTTCGGCAGATGTATTGGGCGGAATGGTTACTTCTAATTTCATTACATTGCCTGAAATATTCCATTCACTTTTGATGATTCCATATACCGAATTATAGACTCCCTTTGCATGACTTAATCCTCCCCCCGTAATTGGAGCAATATGAAATTTTTTATACCCGGGATCAGTTTCAAGGGGCTTTATTCCTGCTATGCGCCTGTACATCCATTCGCCAATGGCTCCATAAGCATAGTGATTAAATGAATTCATAGTTGGCGTCTGAAACGACCCGTCGGGTTTTATTCCATCCCAACGTTCCCAAATAGTGGTGGCGCCCCTTTTCACCGGGTAAAGCCATGAAGGGTATGTTTCCTGCTTCAGTAAAGTATAGGCTACGCTATCGTACCCAAAGCGGCTCAACACTTCGCAAATATATGGAGTGCCTAAAAAACCGGTTGTAATATGATTATCGTACTCCTTAATGTTATCTGCCAGGTTTTTGGCTGCAGCCGGCCTTTTATCTTCAGGTAGGATATCAAAATGTAACGCCAGCACATAAGCTGTCTGGGTATTGGATAATAACCTGCCCGAAGCTGTCATAAATTCATTTACAAAAGCGGCTCTTGCTTTTACCGCTTCTTTTTGAAATTCATCATTTTCAATATTGTTTCCAAGTACTTTAGCGGTCTTTGCTAAAATATCAAGCGAGTGGATGTAAAATGCCTGCGCTATCAGTAACTTACTTGTAACTGCTGCCATACCACTCCGGTCGTTATCAGGATTGTAAGCCAACCAATCGCCCAAATGTTCGCTTTTTGTCCAAAGATTATTTTCACTGTTATCTCTTATGTAGGCAACCCACTTCTTCATTGCCGGATACATCGTTCTTAAAATACCCGTATCTCCATAATTGACATAGTAATTCCACGGTATAATAGTTACGGCATCTCCCCATCCGGCCGATCCGCCTAATTTTTTATCCCTGTAATGAGGAATATTATAAGGGATGGACCCGTCATCAAATTGATCCGTTTCCATATCCAGTAACCATTTTTTAAAAAAACTGGTTACATTCATATTGTAAGCAGCCGTATTAAAAAACACCTGCGCATCGCCCGTCCAACCTAAACGTTCATCCCGCTGCGGGCAATCTGTAGGAACCTCTAAAAAATTCCCTCTTTGGCTCCACACAATATTATCCTGAAGCTTATTTAATAAAGTATCAGAAGTCTTAAATGCTCCCGTTTGTTCAATATCCGAGTACAAAACTTCTGCTACAACGTTATTTATATTCAGCAGGTCTGTTGCTCCTTCTGCTTTCACATACCTGAACCCCTGGAAAGAAAACGCAGGCTTAAATATTTCATTAGGGTTTCCGCTCAATATAAATACGTTTTTTTGTTTTGCTACCCTAAGATTCTCAGTATAAAAATTCCCCTCTTTATCTAATGCCTCTGCATGGTATAAAACGATGGAATCTCCTGGTTTACCAGAAACATTACACTTTACCCAGCCTACCAGGTTCTGGCCAAAATCAATGATCCTTTCGCCGCTGGTGTTTGTAAATATTTTTAAAGGTTTTAACTCCATCTTCTTTTTAACAAGAGGCGAAGCCGTAACCACCAAATTATCATAAGACAGGCTGTCAACCACTATTGCGGCTTTCCAGTTTTGATCATCAATTGCTGCAGATGCCCATCCTTTTATGTCCGTTCCTGCATCATAATATTCTCCATCATAAAAGTCAGACATTCTTATGGGTCCTTTATTGCTTGTTTTCCAGGTATCATCAGTAATAACTTTAACCAGCTTATCCCCGTCAAATATCCGAAGCTCTGCCAGCAAAAACTCATTCTTGCGGGTATTGGTTCTGCCACGTAAATTACCTTTATACCAGCCGTCCCCAACAGTTACCGTAAGATGGTTATCTCCCTTTTTTAACCATTGGGTAACATCATACACCTGGTACTGCAATCTTTTCAAATAGCTTGTCCATCCCGGGGCAAAAAAATCATCCGAAATTCTTTTCCCGTTTATAAACGCTTCATATATGCCCAAACTGGTAATGTACAGCCTGGCTTTCAGAGGCTTGTTATTCACGTTTATTGTCTTCCTGTAATAAATAGCGGGGCCCGAATTAATTACGCCCAAACCACTGGTAATCCATTTTGCATCCCAGTTGTCTATTCCTGTTTCCCAATAATTAATATCGCTCCAGGCAGACTCGTTACCATAATTATCCCAAACCTTTACCTGCCAGTAATAACGGGTAGTGTAACTCAGCTTGTTTCCCCTGTAGTCAACATTATGAGACTGGCCTGATACAATTTTCCCTGTGTTATAAACCTGCTTCCGGGCGCTTCCGTTTTCTTCAAAAACCCGAATTGAATATGCTTCCTGGTACACATTATTTATAGCGGATTTTAATTTCCAGCTAAATTTAGGCGCTGCGGTTTCTGTACCAACAGGGTTGTGCAAACCATTGCATCGCAAATCATATACATTCAACGTTGAGGGCCGGTTAGCAAAACTATTAATAGAATATGTTAATAATAAAGTAATAACCAGGTATCCGGTTTTCAATATTCCGCTTTTCATGATCCGTATATATAATTATGTAGGTTCCAGTGTAAGTATACTTTCTGTTGTAAGAATAATAAAGATAGCATTTTAATGTGATAGAACCTGAAAGCAACATCTATTCTGCAGTATGAAATTATTTGATGCGAATGGTATGTTGTAATAACTAACATGAGTGAACAAACCGCGTAGAACGTATGGCTAGACAGACAAGTATACTTTTAATTACTATGCCAAAACTAGCAATTATGATAAGACCGTAATGATCGAAAAGAAATATATCTTCAACGGCTTTTGTTAACAGACCGTTACTGATTGATTCTTCCTTTATAAGCTTAAAGTATTTTGTCTTTGTTCAAACTGGGCTTGCCTTTGCTGGGTTAGCAGGTTATTCTTTTCGATCTGTTTTTGAATGGTCTGTAATGAAAGGCCCATATCGCTGCCTTTTATTTTTACGCCTTTGTTATCCATAAAAGCAATGCCCCGGCCTTTAATTATGTCAATACCCTGCTGTTTTACTTTTTCACTAAAACCTTCAAATGTTTTTGATGCATGCAGGACTTGCTTTAACCGTGTTTTCATATCTTCCTTTCGCTTGTCGTTTCTTGGTAATTGCTGCTGTTGCTTTGGTAAAAACCGCCGGGGACTTAACACCTGCTGCAATTGGTATTTCTGTTCCATCTTCCGGCAGAACTGAGCCATTCGTTTATAACTGTTGCTGTCAGATACATTTGTTCTGCCGGCAAAACCTATCCGGTTGGCCACAATATGTATATGCTGGTGCTGTGTATCTTTATGCTCTACCGCTAAAAACTGGTTATCCGAAAACCTAAATTCTTCTGAACAATCCCTTACGACCTGGATGAGCTGTGCCCTGGACAGGACTTCTTCCGGAGCCATGCTCAGGGTAAAATGAAATACCGGCCTGGACTGTTTTGGATTTAGTTTTCGCACTTCGTTAAATTGCTGCACTAGCTCTTTTTTATTACCAAAACATTTATTAAAGAGCAATATCTCCGCACGGTTCTGCATCAGCGCCTGGTCTTTATCCTGGCTCATTTTTTTGTCTTCCAGGCAGTAGCTGATGCATCCGCCAAATCCTTTACCTGTGATGGCCTTTCCAATCATTGTAAATAGTTTTTAATGTCCTGTGCTAATTGCTTTACATCTGCTGCCAGTTGTTTTAGTTCCAACCGTTCAAATGCGTTAAATATTTGTGCTGCATTATTTTTATAAGCCAGCGAATTAATATTAGCCGCAAGGTGATTGAGCTGGGCTGTGAACTCTAAAATTTCTTTGGGTAATGTTTTTTGCCTGGAAACTATCTGGCTGTTTAAGGCAGCTTCACGTAAAAACTCTGATATGGTAAGTTGCACCTGCTCTGCTTTCCCTTCTATTATTTCTAACTCCAATGCGCTGCAGGCCACCCGCAAGCGATGGCTGCGCTGTATTGTTTTCT
>DAOLFI010000406.1:0-4185 GCA_035326385.1 Niabella sp. | reverse complement strand
ATCCCTAATGATTGGAGGATCTGGGGCAGGGCCGATGTAAAACAGGGTTCTTCTGAAGAATAAGTGGTAAACTGTATCAACGGGAAATGTTGTTTTAACTTCTCCATACCATATTGAAATTGCCTGATGGTGCTTTCAGCCGAACTGTTAAAAAAATAACTCTGGGCATACGTTGGATTTACATATTCGGCCATTGCATTTTTCGTGGAATCATTAATCAGCTTTTTCATGCGCTCATAATTAACCGGGTCTTTTAAAGCTACTATGTCCCATGTCTCAGGCTCTATTTCAAGGTTTAATCTCCAGTCTTTATGTTGTTCCATGTTGTCGGCCATAAATTGGGTGACCCACATAGGATAATGGCCATATACCCCTCCATGATAACCATCTATAAAATAGTTGGTAGGGCCATTAAGCTTTTGTGCGTTTACCGGAACAGCAGCAACGATCAGCATACACAGTAAAAAAAATCTCACGGGTAAATATTTTGAAATATTAATAGCTAAACTACCTTTTTAAGTAACCTTTCGCAAAGTTTTCCTCTATAAACAGTTGGGGTAAAGTTTTTATAAGGTGACTATTAAGCAAACCGGAGGAAAGATGGTAAGAATTATAATTCTTTTTATTAGTTTCATTGCAGCCCTGAATATGAACGGGCAAAAGATCATTTCTTTTAATAGTAATGATAAAAATGTGTTATGGAAATTAAAGCCGCAGGATGAGGTTGGCAGGGATAGCATTAAAATATACAGTGATAGTTATAATGCTGAAAACTGGGTGAAAGCTGTTGTTCCGGGCGCTGTATTTACTTCTTATGTGGAGGCGGGTATAGAAAAGGATCCCAACTTTGGAGATAATATTTATAAGGTGGATAAGCAGAAGTATAACAAAAATTTCTGGTATAGAACTACTTTCAACACACCCTCTTATAAAGAAGGCGAAAGCGTATGGCTGAATTTTGAAGGCATTAACCGTAAAGGAGAAATATTCCTGAACGGACACAGGTTAGGAGCATTGGATGGCTTTATGAATCGGGGAAATTTTAAAATAACCGATATACTGAATCGTGGAGGCAAGAACGTTTTGGCTGTGCTGGTGAAATATCCGCCGGTACCTATTCCTAACCATCAAAGTCCCACTTATATTTCCAGTGATGGATGGGACTGGATGCCTTCCGTTCCGGGATTGCTGTCCGGCATTACTGATGATGTATTCCTGTCCGTTACCGGCGCTGTTACGATAGCTGATCCGTGGATCAGAACAAAAGTTCCTTCTAAGGATAAGGGAATTATTTCAATCAGCGCTGATTTGAAAAACAGTACAGACAAGGACGTCAATGGTAAATGTATCATTAATATTCAACCGGGAAATATTGAGCTTCAGCGAGATCTTAAGATAGCTGCAGGAAAAGAGGTATCCACATCTTTTGATTCGGCTTTTTACAAACAATTGGTTATTAATAACCCTAAGTTATGGTGGCCTAACGGCTATGGCGATCCCAATCTGTACACCTGCACTATTAAGTACATTGCGGATGGCAGTACTTTAGATAGCAGGGAAATAAAATTTGGAATAAGAGAGTACTCCTATGATACGCTGGGAAGCGTATTTCATTTATCCGTAAACGGAGAGCGCGTTTTTGTAAAGGGAGGGAACTGGGGAATGAGTGAATACATGCTGCGATGCAGGGGAGCGGAATATGATTTGAAGATAAAGCTGCATCAGGAGATGAATATGAACATGATCCGCAACTGGATTGGCTCTGTTACTGACGAAGAGTTTTATGATGCCTGTGATAAATATGGGATCATGATTTGGGACGATTTCTGGCTGAATTCTCATCCCAACCTACCTAACGACGTTTTTGCATTTAATCAAAATGCAGTAGAAAAGATCAAGCGCTTACGCAACCATGCTAGCATTGCCGTTTGGTGTGGCGACAACGAAGGGTATCCACTGCCTCCGCTTAATGGCTGGTTGCGTGAAAATATCAACACGTTTGATAAAGGAGATCGCTGGTACCAGCCTAATTCTCACAGTGATGCTTTAACAGGAAGTGGCCCCTGGACCAATTTTAACCCCGACTGGTATTTTACAAAATATCCCGGAGGCTTTGGCGGCAACAGGGGATGGGGATTTAGAACGGAGATTGGTACTGCTGTTTTTACCACGTTTGAAAGCTTCAAAAAATTTATGCCTCAAAAAGATTGGTGGCCGCGTAACGATATGTGGGATAAGCATTTCTTTGGTAAATCTGCCGGCAATGGCGGTCCCGACAGGTATGAGAGAAGCATCAGCGAGAATTATGGAACTGCTACCGGAATTGAAGACTTTTGCCGTAAAGCACAATTGTTGAATATAGTAACCAATAAAGCCTTGTTTGAAGGCTGGCAGCATAACATGTGGAACGATGCTTCCGGGGTTATGACCTGGATGAGCCAGTCAGCCTATCCTTCCTTTGTATGGCAAACCTATGATTATTATTACGATCTGAATGGGGCGTACTGGGGTGTAAAGAAGGCCTGTGAGCCCGTGCATATCCAATGGAACCCGGCAGATAATGCTATCAATGTTATCAATACAACAGCCGGTAATGCTGACAACATTACTGCTGTAGCCGAAGTATACAACATGGATGGCAGCTTACAAAAGAAGTATTCTAAGAAAATAACCTCGGATGCGCCATCCAACAGCTCTACTCATTTTTTCAATATTGATTTTATAATGGACAATCTTGCGTATAGAAAAGATGTAGTAGCTTCTTCATCTCCGGGAGAATTTGAACCTGCTTTATGTATAGCGGATAATAACACCGGTAGCCGGTGGGCCAGTGATAGTAAAGATGATGAATGGATCTACATCGACCTTGGTGAGCCGGTGGAAGTAGCAACTGTAGTATTGAACTGGGAAGCGGCTTATGCCAGCTCGTATAAGTTGCTGGTGGCTACTGATCTTTCAGACTGGAAGGAAGTGTATGGAACAAGCGAAGGTAAAGGCAGTCTGGAAACGATCAGCTTTAAACCCGTAATGGCGCGATATGTAAAAATGCAGGGTATAAAACGTGCTACGCAATGGGGGTATTCTTTATACGAAATGGAAATATACAGCGGTAAAAAAATCGAAACAGGGTTATCTGCCGTGCATTTTATTAAACTTAAATTAACTGATGAGAAAGGGAACCTGTTAAGTGACAATTTTTACTGGCGGGGTAACAAGGCCAATAATTATACTGCTTTAAACAACCTGCCAAAGAGCAGTCTTAAGATAGATTCAAAACTTTCCCGCAAAAATGGTAAGGCTGTAATTAATGCTACTATTAAAAATGGGAATAAATCCGTAGCTTTTGCTGTACATGTACAGGCATACCGGAAAAGTGACGGGGAAAGGATTTTGCCGGCAATAATGAATGATAATTATTTCACCTTACTAAAAGAAGAAACGAAGCATATAGCTATTGAATTTGATGAAAGCCTGCTGCCGGACGGAGCCTATTTTTTAAAGGTGGAGCCCTACAATAAATAAAAACAATTTGAAGTCGGACATGAATATTAAAAGCATAATCAAACAAGTTATGTTAACAACGATTCAGTTGTTACTGATTTTATTGGTCTCTGCCCAGGATCAGCTTCCTTCCTGGGCTTTTGGGCCGTTTATAAGACCGGCAAATGTGAACCCGGTTCTTTCGCCTGATGAAAGGAGCGTTTTCCTGGATCCTATGAGCGGGCAACAGGTGGCCTGGGAAGCAAACGATGTATTTAATCCTGCGGCTACAGTAAAAAATGGTAAAATATATGTGCTTTACAGGTCAGAGGACAGATCCGGCAAGGGGATTGGAGAGCGTACTTCCAGGTTGGGAATAGCCGAAAGTACGGATGGCATTAGGATGAAAAGAAGATCAGCGCCGGTTTTCTATCCGGCCGATGATGAACAGAAAGAATTCGAGTGGCCGGGCGGATGTGAGGACCCGCGTATCGCTGCTACTGAAGACGGATTATATATTATGTTTTATACGCAATGGAATAAAAAAGTGCCGAGGCTTGCTGTAGCTACATCTAAGGATCTGACCCGGTGGATCAAGCAGGGGCCAGCGTTTTATAAGGCATATAACGGAAGGTTTAAAGATCTGGCCAGTAAGTCGGCTTCTGTTGTGACCCAAGTGGTGAATGGTAAGCAGGTTATTACAAA
>DAOLFI010000405.1:0-4189 GCA_035326385.1 Niabella sp. | reverse complement strand
GCCCCAATCCGTCCGAAGAGCCTGTAATGAATATTCTTGCCATTTTTTGAGGATTGTTTGCTTTTGAAAAAGCTCTGTTTAACGGGCTAGTAAGCACCAGCCCTGCTCCGGCCAGCGCTGCCTGCCCAATGAACTTCCTGCGTGTTGAATATTTGTGATTGTTGCTCATTATTAAATGATATTATTTCAAGTGCTTTTTAATCCATTTTTCAACCTGACAAAGATACGTATAGCAAAAAAGCCGGCTAATTACAGTTCTTTTTATCTTTTTACACATGGAGAATAAAAAAAGCCTCTCAACTATGAAGCTGAAAGGCCTGAATTGTTTTGCTATATATAGTCTGGTTATTTTGGTAAAACGGGTGCTTTTTTATACCTGCCCCAGGCAACAAAAACAGCGAGCGCCAACAAGACCGTCGCGGGCATGAACGGCTCGCTATTGGAGATGTGATAGATGCAGGCCAAAACCATTATAATGGCAATTCCTACTGCAGCCAGAGGCGTAAGCGCCGGTTTGATGCGTAACGCCGCCGGCAAAATCAACCCGATGGCTCCCAGCAACTCGCTGATGCCGATGAAACGTACCATTCCCACTCCGTAAGAATTTACGAAAGACATACCACCTTGTGCAAGTTGTTCTATGGGCGCGGTTGTTTTCATAAAACCCGCCATCCCGAAAGCTGCGGCTAAGAGTACCTGTACTACCCACAGGCCTATGTGAAGCCCTTTTGATGTTTTTTGTTCTGTCATTTTGTAATTGTTTATGTTTGATTTAACTGTAAACTATATTACCGTATTGTACTGCCCGGTAATTTTAATTGCTATGCAAAATTATTTATTTTTGCTTTCCTATTGTAATCAGTTACCTTAAGGTAATCAATAATTATATAATGAAAAAGAAAGAGCATAAAGAGTGTTTGTCGGCACTGATGCCGGTGAGAGATACCCTGGATATTATTGGCGGTAAGTGGAAGATCCTGATCCTGATTTCTGTTTGGGAGGGCAACAAACATTTCAGGGAAATAGAACGCAGTATCCCCAAAATTTCTACCAAAGTTTTGTCGAAAGAGTTAAAGGAAATGGAAATCAATAAGCTGATAACCCGCACAGTAGTAAATGGATTTCCTGTACGTACAGAATACACGCCTACACCATATTCCAAAACGCTGCGAAAGGTGATTAAAGAACTGCAGCGCTGGGGGCTGAATCATAGGAAGGAGGTTTTTGGAAGATAGTTGTTTATGGGATTGCCTCTTACTCATAGTTGCCTGGGAGCGATAGACCCTGTGTTTGTAAATGATAAACGTCTTTGCTCCGTCTGAACTTATTTTATTTAAATGGGCTTCTGTTACTTTATCCGCACCCAATGCACGAAACGGTATAAAAAATGGTTAGTCTCACTTATATTTAAACCGGATTGTTTTTTGTATCTGTTTTTTAGATAGTTGGGAATATTCAAACCGAGAACAATATCATGTTGGGCAGTTTGCAAACTGTGTTTGAGCAGCACTTTTACAACACCGCTTCCGCCACGGTTTTCCTGTGGATATTTTTTGAAATGGGGTATCAGCAATTTATCATCATCAAAATTAATCTCGTCGGTATAATATTCATTTTCTATGTCGGGTTCTTTGACCGATAAGTGAATATGTGCCGGCAAAACATCATCCGGATAAGGAGCAGGACGAATGGTTTTGATCGTATATTTTCCATACGCATCCGTTTTTACCCATCCGCGAATATGCCCGTGACGCTTTGCCTGTTCATCCATTCCTGCTCTGGGTGAATAATACCCGTCATTATCCGTTTGCCAGTAATAAATGATAACGTCTTTTGCAGGTGTTTTCCCATCCAACTGAAAAACAGTGCCGGTAACAATCAGCTTTTGACCTTTTTCATTCCAGCCAGGACTTGTATCCACCGAATGGATTTCTTTGGGCATTCCTATATACATCAGTTCACAGCCATCACAACCGCCACCTACCATTTTGTTATCAGTATGTGAAGTACGATTGATTTGCCCGTTACAGCTTATAAATACCAGGCACAGTAAAATTGCCTGGCACATAACCAGATCTTTCATTATTGCAACTTTTCAGCGAAGTTGCATTACTGTATACCTGGTTTTCAAATAAAATAGGGTAAGACGGGTTTATTTTGTTGTAAGATGAGTGTGCTGTTCAGCCTTCGATTTAAAATCTTTAGCATAATTACGGCTTACCCTTAAAACAGTTCCGTCCGAAAGTGCAACATCATAATCCCCGTTTTGACGGGATTGATAAGAAATTATCTTTTGAAGATTGATGATATGAGATTTGTGAATACGTATAAATTGTTTTTTATCCAATTGATTTTCCAAAGATTTCAACGTTTCATTGTGCAGGTATTTCTTTGAAAGATGATGGATGTTGACATAAGGCGAATTGGCAGAAATATAGAAGATATCATTTACCGCCAATACCGATTTTATATTGTTGTTGCCGGTAATTATAATTGAATTGATAAAATGTTGCGGCTGGGTTTCTTTTTTTATTTCGCTGATGATGGATGAATTTTCCTTTTTATTTAAAATGGTAAAAGCCGGTAACAAAAACCCATAAATGAGCAGTGATTTTATGAAATAAGCCGATAATCCGAAATTGAAAGTCTGCCAATAAGCAAAAGTGTGATAATAGAATATTTTGGATAAGAGCCATACTAATGCAGGATACACAATCAGGTGAGTGATGATTGCAAGTCCTGTAAAAGTCAGTTTCAATCCCATGTTTTCCGTACTTCTGATTAGTTTTAAAAGCAGGAAAAATAAGGGAAGATATAAAACCCAGTACGAGCTAAACAATAAAGACTCCGAAATATAAAAAGCACTGTTTTGATGTAGCGTGAACAAATAATCTAAAATTACATTTGCTACCACCATTCCAAACAGGCAAACCGATACAATAAGAGATAGTCTCTGTTTATTCTGAAAAGTTTGATATGCCTGCTGAATGATCAAAATAGTTTTTATTAGGACTGTTGCGGATTTTATGGTTTTAATATTGTTCTGGATCAATGATAAAACCGATAATAATTCTGTCCCGATTTTTCAGGATCTAAACATCAAAAGTTCCCCTTGCCTAAAAATAATAAATTGCTACCATGTTTTCTTTTCTTTTTTCCAAAGCGTATTGGCAAAAAAGAGGTAATAAAAAAACATCCAGAAATCCATTACAAAGATCCACTTTGTAAGATCGGCTTCGTTGAGCTTTTTCATCGCATTGGAAAATACGACATACTGGATAGCTGATTTAACAATGAATAGGATCAGCGCAAGCTGCCAGTTGAATACAAAGGCCGCTACAAGCAAAGGATAAAACAGAAATTGTGAAAGGCTATATAAGCCAAGCAGGAATTTGTGTTGAGGTTTATAGTATTTGGAGGTGCTGTAATGTCTTGTCTTTTGGCGCTTCCAGTCGCTCCATGTTTTTTTAGGCTGACTGATGGTATGAGCTTCCGCATCAATCATGATAGCTGTATTGGTGGCGGTGACTGCTTTCTTAATAAACAGGTCATCATCTCCCCCGGGCAGGTGATTGATGGAGGCAAAACCTTTATGCCTCGAAAACAACTCTTTGGTATAGCTCAGGTTCCTGCCTACGCCCATGTAAGCCAGCCCGGCTAACGCGTAGGACAAATATTGCAGTGCACTGTGGAAGGTTTCAAAACGTATGATCCTGTTCAGCCAGCCTTCCTGCTTTTCATAAGGCCCGTATCCTAATACTATTTCAATGCCCGGCTCAAAGGCGCTTTGCATTTTGGCAGCCCATTGATTCGATGCTGGTACGCAATCTGCATCTGTTAATAACAGGTGGCTGTATTTCGATTCCCTGATACCGATGGACAACGGATATTTTTTGCCGATATTCAGTTGGGCCTCCCGCTCCATATTGATCAGCTTTAAACCCTCTTTTTCTCTTGCCATCCATTGCATGATCATTTTGGTGTTGTCCTCCGAATTGTCGTTAACCACCAGCAGCTCGTGTGGTGCTTCATACGCCTGCTCCAGCAGCACCGGAACATTTTGTTCCAGGTTCTTTTCTTCGTTCCTGGCGCAAACAATAATGGATAGGGAAGACTGATCCGCAGAGACACTGTTCTGAGGCTTATAAAAGGCTAATCTTGCAAAAAAATAAAGATAGTAAAACACCAG
>DAOLFI010000404.1:0-4208 GCA_035326385.1 Niabella sp. | reverse complement strand
CAAAGCTTCAAACTTATTATCTGCAGTCCTAAACGGAAGTTTGGTAAGCTTTGCAATTTCAGCAGCCACGCTTACATCATAACCCTCGGGTGTGTTAATGCCCGTACCTACAGCTGTTCCGCCTAAAGCAAGCTCACTGAGGTGTGGTAATGTGTTTTTAATAGCTTTCAATCCATGATCCAGCTGGGATACGTAACCGCTTATTTCCTGTCCTAAAGTTAAAGGCGTGGCATCCATAAAATGGGTACGGCCAATCTTTACCACTTTCATGAACTGTTTGCTTTTCTTCTTCAGGGTATCGCGAAGCTTTTCAATACCGGGAATGGTTACTTCTACCAATATTTTATACGCTGCAATATGCATAGCAGTAGGGAAAGTATCGTTACTGCTCTGGCTCTTGTTCACATCATCGTTAGGATGTAAAAATTTTTCTTTATCAATTAGCTTACCGCCTTTCAATACATGGCCGCGATAGGCAATCACTTCATTCACATTCATATTACTTTGTGTGCCGCTGCCGGTTTGCCATACCACCAAAGGAAATTCATTGTCCAGTTTTCCTTCCAGGATCTCATCGCATACCTTACCTATCAGCACACTTTTTTCTTTAGGCAGCACTTTAGCTTTCTGATTGGCTATAGCAGCCGCTTTTTTCAGATAAGCAAATGCCCTGATAATTTCTTTCGGCATTTTATTAATGTCCTGGGCAATCTTAAAGTTCTCAACAGAGCGCTGGGTCTGGGCGCCGTAAAATGCGGTAGCAGGCACTTTCACCTCTCCCATCGTGTCTTTTTCAATCCTGAAATCCATAATCGTTAAATTTTATAAGTGAGTAGTCCGCAAAGGTATTGCATTGCCCGGTTGAAGAAGTATTTTTTTGTGCAAACGATTGAATGTACCCCGGCCAAATACTATTTCTTACTTTCACTGAAACGATTCCCTAAATTCATGTAAAATGAAAAATAAACTCATTCTTATTGCCTGCTTTTTGTTTCTGAAAAATATAGCCCATGCACAGGTAGAAAATATTATTATTATTACTACTGACGGCTATCGCTGGCAGGAGCTGTTTGCAGGAGTAGACACCGCTATTGCCAACAACCGCCGCTTTAACGAAGGAGACAGCGCTTATATTTATAAAAACTATTGGGATGCCGATCCTGCGGAAAGTCGTAAAAAATTAACCCCTTTTATATGGAATACCATTATAACAAAAGGAAGCATCTATGGCAATCGCAATGCAGGTAATAAAGTAGACGTTGCCAATCCTTACTGGTTCAGCTATCCCGGCTACAGCGAAATATTTACCGGCTATGCTGACCCCGCAGTCAATTCCAACGATTATAAACCCAATCCCAATATCACATTACTGGAATTTTTAAATACGCAACCCCGGTTTAAAAACAAAATAGCAGCCTTTGGCGCCTGGGAAGCCTTTGACAGGATACTCAACCAGCAGCGCAGCGGCCTGCCTGTATTCAGCGCTTTTGATACCGTAAATGGTAACCTTACCTCCCGGCAAAAGCTCATCAATCAAATGCTTATCAATTCTTATCGCCCCTGGAAAGACGGGGAATGCCTTGATGTATTTACTCATTATGCAGCTATGGAATACTTGAAAAGCAAAAAACCTAAAGTACTCTTTATTGGCTATGGTGAAACAGATGAGTGGGCACACCATGCCATGTACCGCAGCTATCTGGATGCTGCCCACCAGGTAGATAAATGGCTGGCCGAAATATGGGATTATGTACAAACTGACCCTGCGTATAAAAACAAAACAGCGTTATTCATTACTACCGATCATGGCCGCGGAGATGCTGTGAAAAGTCAGTGGACCAGCCACGGCAGCAGCATCAAAGGTGCTAACGAAACATGGTTCATGGTAATGGCTCCCCGCCTGCCCGCAAAAGGTGAAATAAAAACTGAGGCACAATACTATACCCAGCAGATGGCACAAACCATAGCCTCTTTATTAGGCACAACCTATAAGGCCAGCCATCCTGTGGGAGAAAAGATAGCACTGAAATAATCCAGAACCTTGCTATTTCTGCAGTCTGGGGCGTCCTCACCCCGGATTTGTTATATTGTCGTCTCATGGCTACAAGCAAGGGTATTCAATCGCAACCTCATTGCATTAATAATCCCGCTTTCTGCAACTATGTTTTAATAATAATCCTGATCCTGTTTTTCCATGCTTCAACCTTGCAATAACTTTGCATGTTATAATAATGTGTTATGGCAGCAAAAGAAAAAATACAATGGAAAGTGGACGGAATGGATTGTGCCACCTGTGCCCTTACCATTAATAAATACTTAAACAAAGAAGGGGCTAAAGATGTAAAAGTAAATTTTGCCACCGGAGATGTAAGCTTTGAAACCAACGACATTGCTACTCCCGATAAAATTTCAAAAGGCCTGTCAAATCTGGGTTATACTGTGCTTAGTAACAAAAACCACGCGCATGATCACACGGAGCATAATGAAAAAAGTGCATTTCTGAAAAACAACGCGCAGCGTTTCTGGTTCTGTTTGCCGTTTACGTTGGTCCTGATGTTACACATGATACCGGCTCTGCATCACAGCTGGATCATGCAGCCTTATGTTCAGCTGGTTTTGTGCCTGCCGGTGTATATTGTAGGAATGTCGTTCTTTGGCGTAAGCGCCTGGAAAAGCATTAAAAACGGCATGCCCAATATGAATGTGCTAATTGCTATTGGCGCTACGGCTGCATTTGTATATAGCCTGTACGGTGTCTTCACAGGGCAAACGGACTATATATTCTTTGAAACAGCCGCCACTGTTATCACACTGGTTTTTTTAGGCAACTTTATTGAAGAAAAAGCAGTGGACAGTACCCAGGCCCAGTTAAAAAAGCTGGCAGAAAGCCAGGTAGTGATGGCAAATATGATCGCTTATGATAATGAGCATAATGAAAATGTATTCCCTGTAGAAAGCAGCGCACTGCGCACTGGTGACCTGGTTTTAATTAAAAGTGGCGAGCAGGTTCCTTCCGATTGCAAAATATTGTGGGGGACGGCCAATGTGAACGAAGCCATCATCACCGGCGAAAGCGTACCTGTTACCAAAAGTTATAAAGAGAAACTGATTGGCGGCAGTGTTATAACAGATGGAACGGTAAAAGCCCAGGTTACGGCTGTAGGGAAAGACACAGTACTCTCCGGCATCATCAATATGGTGCAGGAAGCACAGGGCGAAAAGCCACCCGTACAGCAAATGGCCGATAAGATAAGCGCCGTATTTATACCTGTTGTATTAGGCATTGCGGCGCTTACATTGATCATTAACTGGGTTATACTAAAAGATTTTACGCCATCGCTTATGCGCGCTATCGCGGTGCTTGTAATTGCCTGTCCCTGTGCAATGGGGCTGGCCACCCCGGCCGCTATTGCCGTAGGTTTGGGACGGGGCGCCCGGAACGGTGTCCTTTTCAGAAACGCTACCAGCCTTGAAAACTTTAAGAATATTAAACAGGTAGTGTTTGATAAAACCGGCACCCTGACCACCGGCAGCTTCTCTATAACCGGTTATAAAGTGCTCGACAACAAAATTGATGACGTCTCTTTTAAAATGCTGGTCTATTCGATGGAAAAATATTCCAATCATCCCATAGCAAAAGCTTTTGCCAAAGAGTGGAAAGCTAAAAGCGAGATACGCTGGCAAAAAATTGAAGAAATAAAGGGAGAAGGGATGCGCGCCACCGACAAAAGCGGCAATGAATACCGTGCAGGATCTTATAAAGTGGCGGCACATTTAACCCCGGATGATACACATAATATTTATGTAACAGAGAACAATACATTGATCGGTTATATTGATGTGGCAGATGAATTAAGGCCCGAAGCCAGGCCCGTAGTAAGCTATTTTCACAGTAAAGGCATTTCAACTGTTTTGCTCAGCGGCGATAAAAAAGAAAAAGCGCAGCATATTGCAAATGCGCTGGGCATTGATGAAGTCATTGCAGAAAAGACGCCTGAAGAAAAGCTGCAGATCATTGCTCAAAAAAATGCGGAAACACCAACCGCTATGGTAGGTGATGGTATTAATGATGCACCTGCCCTTGCCAAAGCCACTATCGGGATCAGCATGAGCGACGCCTCGCAGATAGCCATGCAAACAGCACAGGTAGTATTGATGAACCACGGGTTAAAAAACCTACCGATGGCTTTGGGGCTGGGTAAGCACAC
>DAOLFI010000403.1:0-4208 GCA_035326385.1 Niabella sp. | reverse complement strand
AGTTTTCGGCAGCCATAGACTGGTTGATCATGTTTTCCAGGTTCATTCCCTGCAACCAGTATACGGAGCGCCATATTTCACCCCCGGCATCACTACCCAAAGAGTAGTAATGGTTGGCAAAAGTAGTATAGCTGGTTGTTCCCATCATTTGGGTCAGTGGGCCCAGTGCCCTGATATCCCAGTAAAATCCTTCGTAAGCTTGCTGGATACCTGCCAAATAAAGGTGCGCTTCTATATAGTCAGGAGCATCCGTATTCCTGTTAACATCAAGGTATTTTTTACATCCCGTTACCAGCAGTAGGGGGATTGCCATCAATAAAAGTATCTTTCTCATAATTCGATTAATTTAAGGTGAGGCTGATTCCGAATGTAATGCCGCGTGGGTTGGGGATAGACCATACATCATATCCTTCACCACCGGTACCGCCTGCAGCAGCCGATACGGTATTGCCTACGGCATCTATACCAGAGTAGTTGGTCCAGGTAAACAAGTCGTTGCCAACTACGAAAATACTCATGTCAGAAAAAATGCGTGCCCTGGACAGGATCTTTTTGGGAATCACATAAGAAAGCCGTAATTCCTGTAAACGGAGATAGTTTACATTTTTTTCCAGCCAGTCTTCATCGCCACCACCATAGATGCTGGCAGCAGCAAGGCCTGCATCTACGCCGATTGTATTAATAGTTGGCGTTTTTGAGTTTTCGTTACCATCTCTCAATACGCCATTAAATACAACAGATCCTCTTTCACGGTATTCTACAGATTCCCAGCTATTACCTGTAGTCATCATAGCTCGTTTTGTTCCGTTTACTACTGTAGCATTGTACCGTCCGGCAAACAGGGCCGACAAGCGAAGCCCTTTATAGCTAAGACTGGTTGTGGCACCAAAGCGTAAATGCGGTTCCCTGTCTCCCATTACAGTCCACAAAGGATTTACAAGCGGAAGGCCGGTACCGGGATCAATTAATACCTGGCCTTCTTCATTGCGCAGGAAGCCCCTGCCCGTCAGGGTAGTAATGGGATGATCTCTCATGATACCATTACGGATATTTCCTGAGTTCCAGGTATAAGCATTATAATACTCCGTAACATTTTCGGGAAGGTATACAACTTTAGATCTGCCGCGGGATGCGTTTACACCTACGTTCCACGTAAGGCCGCCCGGCCTTCTGATGATATCTGCATCAAGAGCTCCTTCCCATCCCCAGGTCCTGAATGAACCTACGTTCATATTGTTCAGCACGAAACCGGTAGCGTAGCTCAAACGGAATCCTTTTACGATCTGATCATCATTAGTGGTGTTAAATAACGTAAACATGGCGTTGATGCGGCTTTTCAAAAAGCGGGCATCAATACCAATCTCCCTGGCAGTAGTGATCTCCGGGCGCAATCTTGGGTTGGGTCCTGTAAATCCATACCTGAAGCCGCCGCCGGTAGAGGTCATTACTTCTAACTGGGGGTCTATCTCCAGCGGGCCTGCATCTTTACCTACCTGGGCGATAGAGCCTCTCAATTTCAGGTAGCTGATAGCCGGGATAGCTTTGATAGCCTGTAAATCAGACAGTATAAATGAAGCTTCGATAGCAGGATAAAAATAAGAGTTGTTCTCTACGGGTAAGGTAGAAGACCAGTCGTTACGTGCCCTGAGCGCAATAAAAGCCATGTTGTTATATCCCAGCTCAATCTGTCCGGATATGGCCTGTATCCTGCGCTTGGTATTCCTTTGAGTAGAAGTAATGGTAAGCGGATCAGTGTTGTTGATAGACTGAAAATCAGGGATAACAAAACGGGAGCCGTTTGTGGACTGCCTGATCACACCATTTTCTAATTGGTGATAACCCACCTGTGCGGAAAACGTCAGCCTGTCTTTCAGGAATTTGTTGTTATAGCCCCCAATGATATTGACAGTAGGGTCAGAGAAGTTGGCCTGTACTATATCATAGCGCCCGCGATCGGCACGTTGATTATTAGCACCGTAATAGGGGTGCCAGGAGTTCTGGAAGGTTTGCGTACCTACATCCCATCCAACCTGGGCACGCAGAAAAGCGTTTTTGATCGGAGTTATTGTGAATGCGACATTTGAAATAAACCTGTTCGACCGGTCGAAATTCAGGTTTTTATTCATGGCAAATAATGGATTTAATAAATCAAAATCCAGGTAGTAGTCCGGTTTCTTCATAAAGCCATCGACGGTTTGGTATACTGACATATCATCTACCAATGGCCATATCATAGCCCTGTATAATGGGCCGTCTGTACCACGCATCACCTTATGGTTGTTGGTACGGGTAAACTGCATGGAACTTTCAAACCGTAACCACTCCGTTATTTTGGCCTGGCCTGCCAGGCTGAGATTGAAACGGTCGAAATCTGTTGTTTTGATTACGCCTTCCTGTTCTAAGAAAGAAACCCCGCCCCTGATAGTGGCCCGTTCTGTACCGCCTTCTACCGATAAATTGTGCCTTTGTGTAAAGCCGGTTTGCAAAATGGCGGCTACGTTATCGTACAGCTTCATACCTGCCGGGTATTCTGCTCCAAACTTGGAAGTGTTATAATAGTTGGTGGTGCCATAGGCGCCATTGGCATATTTTGTTTGCTGTTCGGGCCAGCCGTATGCTTTGTCGAACCTGAAAGAGTTGCTGTAACTAACCCTTCCTTTTCCCCCACGGCCTTTTTTGGTAGTGATAATGATAGCGCCGTTAGAAGCGTCACTGCCATACAATGCAGCGGCAGCAGCACCTTTTAATACGGTAACTGACTCAATATCTTCCGGGTTAAAGTCATTGCCACGGGAAGAGAAGTCCATATTCCTTACCGAATAGGTTTCTCCAGCGCCTATTGCCATTCCCAACGGGTCAAAAGTGGAGTTATTCATCGGGATACCATCTACTACATACAATGGCTGGTTGTTACCGGAAATGGAGGTCAAATTTCTTAATACAACGGTGGTGGAAGAGCCCGGCGTACCGCTGGTAGAGGTAATATTCAGGCCCGGAACCCTGCCGGCAAGGGCAGAAATGAAATTGTCCCTTCCGGATTCATTGATGGTAGCGCCATCAATGAGCTGAACCGATGAGCCTATTGACCGCTTTACCCGCTTCATTCCAAACTCAGCAGTAATAACCACCTCATCCAGCGAAGTGCCTTTTTTAGCCAGTGTTATTTTTAGAGATGACCCCGACCCCACCCGGATCGTTTGTGTTTCAAAGCTGACGTGCGTAAGAACCAGTTCATCAGTACTGGACGCCCGTATGGAAAATAAGCCGTTTGCATCAGTGGTGGATGCGGTGGTAGTTCCCTTTACAGAGACGGTTGCCCCTGCTACGGGATTGTTTTCTTCATCAAAAACGTTACCTGTGATTGTCCTGACTTGCGCATTGCCATAGAAATTGCAATACGCAAATAAGAATGATAACAATGCTACCTTTAGTGTTAGTTTTTTCATTTTCTCATTCTTTTAAAATTAAAGTAGAAGTTAGTGGTTATAAAAGAGATCGTTTAGTCATTATAATATTTTGATACCGGCGTTAATATAGGGCAGGAGCAACGGATCATTGGGGCCCAGCTCCGTGATCAGCATATCTATCTTATCCAGGTCGCAGACTTTTATCGGCTGAAAGCTGTTTATTTTTTCAGCAATAGAAAGGCACACTACTGTCTGTGCACTTTCGATCATAGCCTGCTTTAGCTGCACCACTTCCCAGTCATTGTCGGTGATACCATGCTTGAGGTCTATGGCATTCACGCCCAGGAAACAGATATCTGCCTTCACCTGCTTTATTTTAGCGATGGCTTCAGAGCCTACCGTGATTTTGGCGCTCTTCGATACTTTATCCCCAATGAGTATGACATCAATATGGGGATGGTCCATGTATTCGAGTATGGCTGCAATGCTGCCGGAAATAAACGTTGCTTTCAGGGTAGGGGGAAGGATACGTGCCATTTCCACGATGGTGGTGCCGCCACCGGTGAGGATAAACATATCATCCCGGATGAGGCTGATGGCTTTTTCAGCAATGACCCGCTTGTTTTGCTGCGAGTAAATGCCGTTGCTGGGTACATGCACATGGCCGAAAGAATGGGAAAGGGCGCCGCCATGCACTTTGATGAGCTTGCCTTCGCTGGCCAGCTCCATGAGATCCCGCCGGATGGTATCTTCAGAAACGAGCATATCCTGGCTGAGCGAAGAGGACAGCACCCTGTTATG
>DAOLFI010000402.1:0-4210 GCA_035326385.1 Niabella sp. | reverse complement strand
AATTCATTTATACCGGTAATAACCTGTTTTTTTCGTGTAGAAAAATTGTAGCTGGTGAAGCCCGATTCCCCCGATGCACGGTGAAAAGAGTTTATATCCAGCCCTATCAGTTCAAATTTATTATTCTGATAGCGGAATGTATACTCATAATCGGTAACATACCAGCTTCCACAGCTTAGCCAGTAATGATGACGTATTTTTAATATACCGTTTTTAACTTCTATACCACCATCAAATAAAGGATCGTCCAGGCAGGGGTTTATTTCGCTGTTAACCGATGGCAGGAACTTATCTGTAGCAAGTACTTTTTTATAGCCTGTTCCTGTTTTAAAAAGGATCATCAGCCTGCGTGGATTCAGATCCAGCGTATCAGTGCCTGCTCCATCATGTTTTACAAAATTTTTTCTGTCGGTATTTCGTAAAACAAGCACTATGTCTTCGAGCTTATCCTTATTAAGATCTCCCTGGTATTGAGATTCGGGTATCCAGCCTGCGGGTATCAGGCTCTTCAATCCGGGTGAAATTTTAATATTCTGAGAGTAGCCCGCGCTGCACAGTAATAAAAAGATGACAGATATATTGTAAAGCTTCATGCAAAATATATTAATGCTTCATTACCTCAGGCATAAACTTTTTGCTTTGTTCTATAGCATCCATTATTTGCTCGGTTATTTCCTGGGCAGAAGCTTCATAATCTATTTCCAGTGGCTCTTTAAAGGTTACTGTAAGTAAAATACCTCTTTTTCTGAGTGTTACTCCTGTTTTATTAAATGCTTTGGAGAAGCCATTGATCACTACAGGTATTACTATAGGTTTATGATGCTTGATAATAAGGGCTGTACCTTTCCTTGCGGGTGCATACGGTGTGGTAGTCCCCTGCGGGAAAGTGATAATCCAGTTATTTAGCAGGGAACGCTCAATTTTCCTTGTATCGCTGGGATCGAGACCCGCACGTTGCTCTTTACTGTTCTCATTCCAGGTACGGCGTACGGTAAGGCCTCCGGCCAGCAAAAAGAGGCGACTCATCCAGCTGCTCTTCATAGTTTGCTCGGCAGCCACATAGTTAACTCTTGTAAAAGGGTTCAGCATATAATAGGGTATACCCAGCCTGTCCTTTCTCCCCCACTTAACAGCAGAAAAAATATGGAACATAGATATTACATCTAAAAAATACGTTTGATGATTGCATACAAAAAGCACATTGGAAGGCGGCAGTTTCTTTAATTGCTCCGTACCCCTGAAACGTAATGTATTTGCCACGGCAATACCCGGGTAAGTACACAAACCTACCACGCAATGTACCAGTTTTTTAACAAGGTTGGCACTCTTTATTCTATCTGTAAATTTTCCCATTAAAGCAGCAAAATAATAGTTTAAGATAATTAATAACTCTTAAAACCTGCATATTTTTCTAAAGATTTTCCACATTATACATTATTCTTCCCTTTTTACAGAAAAGTTAGCCTTCTGCTGCAGCTTGCGCAAATAATATGCTAATTTTATATATTAATTTTTATTGGGGTATTTCATAACATGATTATATGAACGAGCTGGAAATATTAAATAATAAGCCCTCCAAAAAGAAACTGCTTTATCCTGTAAATACAGAATTAGCCAATTACCTGGTACGGCAGGGACGTGAAGTGCACCTACCTGTCTCCCACCGCGATCTCCTTAATTTTACATGGTCGGTGCCTATTAAAGACGAACTGGGCAACAGCACTTACTGGGAAAAAGCTATATATGACAAACGGGAATGGGACTATCTGCGTGAGGGGCTGGTAAAGATATATGCCATATTAAAAACAGAGGGTGATATGAGCTTTGCCAGTCACCTGGATGTAGCCCGTATTGATTACTGTGCATTTGGGAACTCTCTCCCTTTTCGCATACGCATAGTTAATAAGTTCAACTCCAATTACGACCACTATTACATGAAGATCACAGACGCTTCAAGAGTATATGGCCTGGAGCTGGAACATTTCCTTTCTCCCAACCGCATTACTTTTTATACGGATGGGGGTACCCTGGTTGAAGAACATATTCCGGGTGTTGCAGGTGATGTATTCCTGGAAAAATACCTTGATAAACAGGACATCAATAAAACAAGGCTGGCTAAAGAGTTTGTAAAATTCAATGAACGCTGTTTTGTAAGGCTGCTGGGTGATATGAGGGCGTATAATTTTGTTGTAGTAGCTACGCCGGATATTGAAAGCCATCAATATCGCATTCGTGCCATAGATTTTGACCAGCAATGTTATGAAGGAAGGAAACATTTATATATGCCGCAGTTTTTTAAAGAGAATAACTTTTTTGTAAAGAATGTGGTAGAACAGCTGAACAAAGAATCGGTGGAGCAGTATAAAGCAGAAGAAAGGTCGGCAATGGCTTACCGCGTAGCCGTTACAAGGTTCAGGCTGATGGAACTTTTGAATATTATGTCGCGCGATACTATTGCTCCCGCTGAGAAGCAGCAGCAACTCATACAACAGCTAAACGAGCACTTTCGTACTGAAGCCTTCAGCAGGTGTAAATCCATGGGGCAGATATTAAAACTGCACCTGAAGTACATGCTACGCGGTAATCTTAAACTTATACAGGAAAAAACAAGGGTACTGGCCAATAAAAGGTAGCCGGATATTCAGCTAAAGCTGACCATAATCATAAAACAAACTGCCCAACAATGACCGGGCTTTGTGTATATTTCACATATTATCGCTACCTTAGCAAGCCTGATTTGCTATAGGCAAGTAATTTATTATTAAAAACAATTTTCAACAAAATGAGCAAGTACACAGCCGGAGTATTACACGGCAAAGAGCTCGAAGCTCTTTACAACGACGCTAAAGACAATAATTTTGCCCTCCCTGCAGTAAATGTGGTAGGTACAGACACTGTTAACGCAGTGCTTGAAACGGCAGCTAAAGTAAACTCACCGGTTATGATCCAGTTCAGTAATGGTGGGGCACAGTTCTATGCCGGTAAAGGAATGCCCAATAAAAACCTGGAAGCAAATATATTTGGTGCTGTAAGCGGAGCCCTGCACGTTCATACAGTAGCAAAATATTATGGTGTGCCTGTAGTACTGCACACAGACCATGCTGCCAAAAAATGGCTTCCATGGATCAGCGGACTGATAGACGAAGGTGAAAAGTTTTATAAAGAAAAAGGCCAGCCTTTATTCAGCTCGCACATGCTTGACTTAAGTGAGGAACCCATCGAAGAAAACATTGCTACCTCGGTTGAATTCTTCAAGCGTATGGCACCTTTAGGTATGAGCATTGAAATAGAGCTGGGTGTTACCGGTGGCGAAGAAGACGGTGTGGATAATACAGATGTTGACAATTCCAAACTCTATACACAGCCTGAAGATGTGGCTTATGCTTATGAAAAACTGAGCGCAGTAGGTAATATGTTTACGGTAGCAGCCGCTTTTGGTAATGTGCACGGTGTTTATAAACCCGGCAACGTACAATTAACGCCTGTTATCCTTGATAACAGCCAGAAGTATATTGCTGAAAAATTCGGCACCGCTACTCAAAAACCTGTTTATTTCGTATTCCACGGAGGCAGCGGTTCTGAAAAAGAAAAAATCCGAGAAGCAATTGGGTACGGCGCCATCAAAATGAATCTTGACACAGACATGCAATGGGCTTTTGCTGAAGGTGTGTTTGATTATTATAAAAAGAACGAAGCTTACCTGCAAGGCCAGTTAGGCAACCCCGAAGGTGAAGATAAACCCAACAAAAAATACTACGATCCCCGCGTATGGTTACGCAAAGGAGAAGAATTTTTCGTAAAACGTCTTGAAACTGCGTTCGAAGATCTGAACTGTATTGGTAAAAATGCATAACTACTAAAAAACCCCGCAAATGCGGGGTTTTTTAATGTTTTTTTTGCTATAAAAATACTATAAAGAATTACCTTCTTCGTTTTTACCTTCCAGTATTTTCACCTCAACCGGCACAACGCCACGATCAGTGTGTGCAATTTTCTGGAATGCAGATTTGCTTAAATCCACACGGTTTTTAATTCCCGGAGCCATACGATCATTTACTACTACCTGTACACTTTTGCCTGTGTGCTTATTGGTAACCAGCAGGCGCGTACCTAACTTATAAATATTAGACGCTGCTGTTAAAAGATAATCCCTGTAGATATCACCGGTAGCTGTTTTGCGACCATTAAATTTACTGTGATAGAAGGATGC
>DAOLFI010000401.1:0-4213 GCA_035326385.1 Niabella sp. | reverse complement strand
CTTCGCCGCTGTGTTTTTACTGACCGGCCTGTTACTTGCAGGCTGCGACAAAAACATGGAGAAGGTGCAGGAAGTAAAAGTAGAAAGTGTCACTTTAAGCGAAGCACTTAAAGGTGATATTACCCTACTTATAGGAACCACGCTTGATGCAAGCTGGAAAGTAACTGTACTACCGAAAAACGCCACAGATAGGGCAGAGAACTATTCTTCATCCAACCTTGACGTGGCTACTGTAAGCGGGCTTGGTATTGTAACCGCGGTCAGCGAAGGTACTACCACCATTACCATATCGGTAGGTGCAGGCGGGCATAGTGTACAGTTCCCGGTAACTGTGGTGGACAAAATTTTAATACCGGCTACAGAAATCCGGCTGCTGAAGTCAGAGATAGATCTGGGATTAGGGGCTACGTACAACCTGTTTGGCGATGTACAGCTTATCCCATTTAGTGCGAATGATGAATTAATTTATACTTCGTCTGACCAGGCAATAGTAACGGTAAGCGAGAGTGGGCAGCTTACAGGCGTAGCCAAAGGCACGGCTACCGTAACCGTAGCATCGCTGGAGCAGCCTTCCGTTAAAGCCACCGCAACAGTAACCGTGGTGTCATTCAGCGGTGATTACCCCAGAACCGGCTGGACGATGACCGCCTCTCATGCGCTTATGATAGCAACAGGTAATCCGGAAGGAAACTCGTTGTCCGCCGCAATTGACGGTGATCTCGCCACTAACTTCTGCCTCGTAAGGCCCGGTAAGACATCCGGTAATGGTACGGGTGTTGTTTCTGTACCCTCAGGAGAGGCTATTCACTTTACCGTAGACATGAAGACAGCTCAGGAGGTGAACTATTTCAGGATACGTCACAGGAACACCACGCAGACCTTTATAAGATGGTACGCTTTTGATGAAATATTGGGTAGTAATGATGGTACAAATTTCGAGGTGATTGCAACGAATGTGGTTGTCCCTGATGCCATAACAGGATCCCTGCAGGAGTCAGTTGATATACCCCTGCCAAAATCCAAGTACAGGTACCTGAAATTCTATGCGCAGAAAGCACAATGTTTCTACCAGTCATCGTACACATCGCAGGGTAATACTGTGCAGATACAGGAATTATACCTTGGCATTGCACCCTAAAGTCTTGTAAGTTCTGTTTTAAGCATGATCTTAACTGCCGGTAAGCGGTTAAAAGAAAGTGAAACAAGTCTGCCCTGAATCACCATTCAGGGCAGGCCTGTTCCAAAAGTATAAATGCTGAAAAGCTTATAAATACAAAATATTTGTACTGCTTCGCAAAGAGCGATGTATAGCGCACCAATATTCTGACCTCTTCGGAGTTTGAAACGATTTGACAAAAGCTTGAACAAAATATTTCAGATGCATTTGCGTACTTCGTTATAAGGGATAAGCCGGGTTAAGTAGTTTGCCTTGAAGTTTAGATATGGTTTGTCAATGAAATTCAATCTTCCTGTTTACAGATCGTTTAGTGGTTATACTCCAACAAAATAATGTTCCCGGTTCAAGCGACGGGATTTGTAGAAAAACGAAAAAATATACGAATGAAACGATTAATACTTATTGTATGCCTTCTTAGTAGTACATTAGTATGGACATTCTGCGGCAAATCAGATCCTACAGTGAAACAGCCGGATCCGGTAAAACCTACGCCTGACCCACCTGAGGGCGAAGATGATTTAACCAAATTCACGAAAGACGAAAAATTCACCAACCCCGTCATGCCGGGTGGCCCGGATCCCTGGGTAGTGCAGAAAAACGGCACTTACTACTATACCTTTACACAGGGCAGTAAGCTGGTAATCATTGAAACAAAAAATGTATCAGAGCTTGCTTCCGGGCGCCGCACCGATGTATGGACGCCTCCTGCCAATCAACCTTACTCAAAAAATGTGTGGGCACCCGAGCTTCACGAAATTAATGGTAAATGGTATTTTTATTTTGCCGCTGATGATGGGGCAAATGCTAACCACCGCATGTATGTGCTGGAGAATTCCTCTCCCAACCCTGTGCAGGGTAGCTGGATTATAAGAGGAAAGATTTCTGACCCCAGTAACCTTTGGGCTATAGATGGTACGGTGCTGGATTATAAAGGCCAGCTGTATATGTTATGGTCGGGCGGGAATGCTGGTGCACCGCCACAGAATATTTATATAGCTAAAATGAGTAATCCCTGGACGATCACCGGCGAAAAGGTAATGATCGCTACGCCTGACTATGACTGGGAAAAAAAGGGCAATCCCATCAACGAAGGGCCACAGGTGCTTATCAATCCTGATGGCCGTGTGTTTGTAGTGTACTCGGGCAGCGGCTACTGGTCTGACGGGTATTGCCTCGGGCTGCTCGCCTTAAAGAATAACGGGGATCCCATGAACCCTGGCGACTGGACAAAGAATCCACAGCCTGTTTTCTCTATGCTGGCCGCCAGCAAGGCGTATGGCCCCGGGCATAACGGCTTTTTCAAATCGCCTGATGGCAAAGAAGACTGGATCATTTACCATGCACGCAGCGTTGCCAACGATGGCAGTGCAGGGCGCAACCCCCGTATCCAGCGTTTTACCTGGAACACTGATGGTGCTCCCAAGTTCGGTACGCCAACGAATATAGATATACCGCAAAACCGGCCTTCCGGCGAAACGCTGCGCTATATACATCCTAAGGCCAAATGGTCTGTTGCAGGTTTTAGTTCGGAAGAAACCGCTAACAGTCGAAACCGGCTTATAGATGGTAACACGGCTACGTTTTGGGCTGCAGCATCATCATCAGACTATCCAAATCACTATATAACAGTGGATATGGGTTCTGTATCAAGGGTGGATGGTTTTATTATCAACCAGAAATCTGAGAACAGCAAAATAAAGGAGCTCCAGATATTGACCAGTAATGATAACAATACCTGGGAAAACCTCGGTGTATTTACACTTAATAATTTTGATCTGAGAAACCTGTACATTGATCTGCCGCAACGAAAGCAATTCCGGTATTTCAGGCTGGTGCCTAAATCCGGCCATGTGGCAAGCGAGAAGCAGCCGGGCCTGGCAGAAGTGTCCACTTTCAGGTATAAAGATTAAATAACAATAGACGGTACATAACACTTTCCCCATTAGTGAGGGTATGAACCGGGATTTTTTTCAGTGGTATATAAAGACACGAATCACTCCTTCTCAAATGTTATACACACCGGCTGAAATGATATTTAAAAAATGAGCATAATGAATAAAAAAATTTTTACCTTATTATTGTTGTTATCACTCTCCTTTCAGTTTTTGTTTGCGCAGAAAGATTTGCTGACCGGCTTTCCCAAAGCGTATACCCCCGAAGAAGTGGGAAAGCTTATTGCCTATCGTTTTGTGTATTCAAAACATGCACTTCATGCCGGCAAATGGATTGGGTACCCGGAAACCTTTTACTGGAACGGCGCGCTTAACTTTGCCAGGCTAACAAAAGATGATATGCTGATCGGGTTCCTTCAAAAAAGATTTGAGCCGTTGTTTTCAACAGAAAAAGAGTTGTTGCCCATTCAAAACCATGTAGACCTGAATATGTTTGGCAGCCTGCCGTTAACGCTTTGGCAGCTTACGAAGGAGCAGCGCTATTTTGACCTGGGTTTGCCTTACGCCAACACCCAGTGGGAAGTGCCTGCGGATGTGAAGCCTGAAGAAAAAGCATGGGCGGATAAAGGGTATAGCTGGCAAACGCGCCTGTGGATAGATGATATGTATATGATCACTATTGTGCAAACCCAGGCCTATAAAGCAACTGGTGACAAAAAGTATATTGACAGGGCAGCCAGGGAAATGGCCCTTTATTTAGATGAGTTGCAACGCCCCAACGGGCTTTTCTATCATGCGCCTGATGTGCCCTTTTACTGGGGCCGCGGCAATGGATGGATGGCGGCAGGAGTAACGGAATTATTACGCTATTTACCTGGAAATAATAAGTATTACTCCCGTATCCTGCAGGGTTATCAAAAAATGATGAAAAGCCTGAAAAGCCATCAGCGACCCAATGGTATGTGGAACCAACTGATCGACGAACCGGATTGCTGGGCAGAAACATCCGGATCGGCCATGTTTACATATGCGTTCATAACGGGGGTTAAAAAAGGATGGTTAAATGCTAAAGAATATGCCCCGGCAGCCAGGAAAGCCTGGATGGCCCTGGTGGAATATGTAGATGCTAAGGGCGCCGTATCCG
>DAOLFI010000400.1:0-4214 GCA_035326385.1 Niabella sp. | reverse complement strand
CGTAGAAACGGACTGACCTCTAACGATTGCTTGCCATATGAAAAAAACTTAAAAAAATCTGTTCTGTCCTACCCTTCAATTTCTCTCTCTTCTTAGTCAATAAACCCATTGGGCTATTTGTTACACAAAGATAATTACGATACACGCAATTATTAAGCCAATATTTTGTTATTTATATGGTCCCCAAGGGTATCTTTTTCAGAGAAATACAGTTGCAGACAGCATCGCAGGAGCCTGTACCCCTCATGTTCAACTTTCAAAACAGGGGAACTGCATCTTTTTAAAAAATAATAAACATAAGTACGGCTATAATTAAAGGAGCAATTCCACCAAGTAAAAAACCAATAGGCCTGAAGTCGGAAGAATGTAAAATCCCTGTTCCATAAGCCATGGCATTGGGCGGTGTGGAAATAGGCAACAGTACTGCTGTAGAAACAGACAAAGCTATAAGGGTACAAACAGCAACCGTATGCTCAGGCAATAAAGTGGCCCCGATAGGAATAAGGATACTGGCGGCCGCTGTGGTACTCATAAAATTGGATACTACAGTACATATATACGCCAGGATAATAAAAATAACCAATACAGAAGCTGATCCGAAATTGATAGACTTTACAAAATACTCGGCCAACCCTGTGTTGGTTACTGCCATACCCAGCGTAAGGCTACCTGCTACCAGTATCAATGTATCCCAGGGAAGCTTGGGTATATCTTCAGCAACAATAATACCTGTGGCAGTAAAGCAAACAATAGGCAGGAAAGAGATTACGGCCAGCGGTATATTGATATAACTGGAAAAGATCCAGAGGATGATGGTAGCGAGGGTGGTGAGCACCGCAACGCTTTGCCTTAAAACTCCTTCACTGTCCAGGGGCTTTTCTTTATTCACTGCCAGCAGCTCATCAATATTTACATATTCCCGGTCTGAGCGATATACATATTTCAGAAATACCCAAAGCAGGTACACTAAGCCTACGCTCAGTGGCAACCCAAAATACAGCCACTCTGAAAAGCCCATGTTTAACCCTTTAGACTCAATAACACCGGCAGCAATAAGATTGGCCGGCGTGGAAATAACAGTGCCCATTCCCCCAATTGCTGCTGTAATGGCAACACCTAAGACCAACGATTTGGACAGGGGATCTTTTTTTCCCAGCTTCTCGGTTAAAGGTGTAACGGTCATCAACATGAGGGCAGCCGTTGCGGTATTTGACATAAACAAAGAAAGGATCAAAGTGATGAGCATTACGCTAAACAATACCTTATCGGGCTTTTCTCCAAAACGTTTTAATACATTCCTGGCAAACAGCTTATCAAGTCCTGTATTGGCAGCGCCCTGCGCCAGGAAAAAGCCACCCATAAAAAGCCACATCATAGGGCTGGCCCAGGTATTCACATATTCCTGCCAGTGGCCTTCTGTATTTTTATCGGCAACAAAAGCTACGGCAAAGCCCATGATCAGCAGGCTTACCGCAAACGGAGGAATGGCTTCTGTTACCCATAGCCCCGTGGCTAATATTAAAAGAAACAAGGCATTCCTGGTTTGCTGGGGAAGGTCGGTAAGATTGAGTAAAAAAATAGCAAGTACTGCAAACAGGCTGATCTTGGCAAGATTATAAATATTGCGCCTTAAAGGGGATTTCTTGTGCTTCCTTTGTATATACCTCCAGCTTCTTCTAAGGGCTTTAAAAACATTAAACATGGCCGTTCCTATTCATTTCGCAAAATATACCATGCTTATTCCATATAACCAAACTTATGCTTCAATTAGTATAAATACCCCTGATTTTGGGAATGCAGAGTTGTAAATCAATCAAATAACCTTTTACCTGCAGGTGAAATAAAGTATCACCTATACTTATAGACCAACCTTGCCGGTTACTCCTTTCCTGCCAGGATTTTGTTATTTCTTTATCACAACCGGGTGGCAGGCTGCCTGCAGCATAAAAAAACGGCGTAAACAAGTTACCGGAAGACGGCCGCCCCAGGGAAACAATAATCATTATTACCACTATAACTAAAACAACTTTGTTGCGAAGGAAATTGAAAAATTGCATCAGGTTTGATTTAGATAACGAAATATTTCGTATAAAAATACGATAACATTCGTATACAATCATTTCCAAATGATGTGTTAGCAAAAGTTTAACACCAAGTGAGTTATAACCAAAACAACAGTTACTTCATATTATTTGTTGGGCCGCCTCTTCGCCGGTATTAACCGCACCTTCCATAAACCCCTGCCAGTCGGCCAGGTGCTCGCCTGCAAAATGTGTATGGAGAAAGGGCTCGGCTAAAGCAGGGCGCAATCTAAACCACTGGTTGATGCCAAAGAGCGCGTAGGCCCCTTGTGATATAGCATCTGTACCCCAATAATAATTTACCTGCTGCCGGATCAGGGGTTGTATATCACCGAAGCAGGGAGCAAGAGTTTGGATAATAGCCGATGCATTAGCTGCATTAGTTCCATTAGCCATGACGGCAGCCTTATCACCAATAGTATAGGAGATCAGTACCCCTTCAGTTCCTGGCTGTCCCTTTGTGGCATGATAAAAGTATTGTGGCGTTTCATCACTAATAAGATCAAAGGCTTCTTCTTTCCAGAACCGTTCTTTAAAAACTACTGCATGCTTGTTAATTCGGGCATACTGCAGCTCATTAATGGCGCCCGTTTTCTCCGGTGGCAACTCAGGCAGCCATTGTATTTTGCTTAGTGCAAAAGTGGGAATAGAGCAGATGATTTTGTTGGCGCTAAACGTTTTTCCATTGCCGCAGAATACTGTTACTTTTTCCTTTTGATCAATCCTTGTTACAGTATGCTGGAGTAAGATATTTTCTCGGCCGATGGCATCGGCCAGCTTTTTGGCAAGCATTTGATTGCCGCCTTTTATCTTGAGGTCCATTTCGTTTTTCTCACTGCTCTCTGCGTACTCTGCTAAAGCTGCAAATGCAGATACATGCCGGATGCTTTCGCCAAAATCGGTACTGTCCAGCAATTCCCGTATCTCCAGATCGCGTTCTTGGCAACCATTATTAACCAGGTACCGCCACCAGTCATACTGGTCAAGCTGCTGTTTATCTGCATCTGACAAATGCCCGTACCCTGCAATCAACTCATTCCACTTTTTCTTCCAGGATTCGCTATATTCCCATTTTCCGGCAGGAGAATAATTACCTTTATAAATAAGGTGCGTATCCAACTGGTTATTTAACAGCTCCAGGTCAAACCCGTTGCATAATTCCTGCATTCTTGAATGAGAATTGCCCACCCACTCACCCCCTAGTTCAATCACAAGGCTATCAGTAACCGGATGCGAAAAAACCCTGCCCCCAACACGGTTCCTGCTTTCCAGCACTATTACCTTATAACCTGCCTGCTTCAATTTGTAGGCTGCTGCCAGCCCGGCAAGACCTGCCCCAATGCAGATGACTGTTTTTGAAAATGCAGCAGTTAGCCTGCCCGGCAACGAAGCAGTCAGCAGTAAGCCGGCACCTGTCATTCCTGCCTGTTTTATAAATTGGCGACGTGTTATCATAGTGAGTATTATCTGAGTGCAAATTTTCAGATAAAAAAAATTCCTTGAACTCCCTAATTATAGTGATTACGCCGGGATGGATATTTAGTAAAGGTTAGCAACGGTTACAATAAGATCTGCCGGGGTTGACCCCGAAACCTGTTTATTAATTGGAGCTTTGGATGCCCTGAATATTGCTAACCGACAAGCAACATAAAGCTTCGGAACTATAAGTTCCGAAGAACGAGGAAAAAAAATTGCCTTCAGGATATACCACTGTAATCTCTGAAGGCAATTTTATATTTTATTATTTAGCGTTACAATTATGCTTCCTGCGGATTCTCTTTCGGATCCTTGGCTGTAAAGAACAGCTTATCTTTTTCTTTATCAAAATCTACCAGCAACACATCGCCAGGTTTTACACTCATGTTTAAAATTTCCTCTGCCAAAGGATCTTCGAGATATTTCTGAATAGCCCTGTGCAACGGTCTTGCCCCAAACTGCTGGTCGTAACCCTTATCTGCCAGGAAGGTTTTGGCTTCTTCGGTAAGCTCCAGGCCGTAACCCAGGTTCTGAATACGCTTTAAAACACCTTTCATTGAAATATCAATAATGCTGAAGATATTTTCTTTGGTAAGGCTGTTGAAGATCACCACATCATCAATCCGGTTTAAAAACTCAGGCGAAAATGTACGTTTC
>DAOLFI010000002.1:0-22629 GCA_035326385.1 Niabella sp. | reverse complement strand
AGGGAACTTTCGGCCATTGGAAATAATTTCAATCAAACCGTCCACAAGCTGCATACTTTGGATCATTTTCCCGAGATAAAAATATGGGCGGAGCTGACCGAATCCGGCAGGCAAAACCTGCTTAAAAAAATAGAAGAAATCCGTGTTTCTATGAATCAAATCCGCCTGCAATGCGCCCTCAAATAACATTCCCAACGAACCTTATTAGGGCTCTTAATTATCATGAAAAAAAAGTGCAAAAAGGCACTGCTGAACTGCTCCACGCGCACAACTTTTTTAAGCTGCCAAAGGAGATGAATTTTCATGATAAAGAGCAGCGGTTTAAAGATCTGATGGCGCTGAATGAACGGGCAGAAACGAAGCTGATTCATATATCGCTCAATTTTCACCCGTCAGAGAAAGAGCGGCTGGATAAAACCTTTCTTATACACCTGGCCGATGAATACATGCAAAAAATCGGATTTGGCGATCAACCATACCTGGTCTACCAGCATGAAGATGGAGGTCATCCACATATCCACCTGCTGTCACCTTTAATAAAAGAAGATGGTAAGCGCATCTCCACCCATTTTATTGCAAAGAATGTTTCTGAACCGGTGCGTAAGGAAATGGAAAAGCAGTATGGATTTGTTTCTGCTGATAAGAAAGAACAACGGCGGGAAAATGAAAAACAGTTAGCAGTTACGCCGGAAAAAATACAAGCCGGTAAATCGGCCACCATGCGCAGCATTACTAATGTGCTGGATCATGTAATTGACCGCTATAAATACACCTCTATTAATGAACTAAATGCGGTTTTGCGACTATACAATGTAAAAGCAGATCGCGGCGCTGAAGATGGCCGGATTTATAAGAACCGCGGACTGACTTATGTGGTAATTGACAAGGAAGGGAAAACCCTCACGACGCCGATCAAAGCCAGCGCCTTTTATAGTAAACCCACACTGGATTATATCGAGGGAAAATACAAGGAGAACGAACAAAAACGGCTTCGGGACAAAAAGCATATTAAAACGTCTATTGAATGGGCAATGCAGTCGGGGCCGCGTTCATTAGCAGAGCTTGCGAAACTCTTAAAACGCGAGCGCATAGACCTGGTAGTCCGGCGCAACGAGCAGGGTCGGGTATTTGGAATGACCTATATAGATCATGAAAAGAAAGTGATCTTTAACGGCAGTGATATAGACAAAGAATATGCAGCAAAAAGAATGATTGAACGGCTGGGTATGGCACCGCAACAGCAACCGGAAAAAGAGCAGCAAAAACAGCAGTCTGTGGCTCACCAAAAAGGCGATTACCAGGAACAGCAACAGAATGGCAAAAAAAAGACCGTTAAACAGCAGTCTGAACGCCAGCAAGGAGATACTATAAAAGAAAAAGCCCACAGACCGGCCAAAGCTTTACAATCCGGTAAAGAGCCGGGTAATACAAAAGCTCCGGATAGGGAGCTGGTTGGGGAAGAATTGGGTAAAGCTGCATCCAAGATCATTGAACAGGTGGTAGATCCTGACAGTGGAGAGAGCTGGGCGATCAACAAAGAAATGTTGTCCGAAGAACACCGCAAAAAGAAGAAAGGTTTTGTAAAACAATGGGAATTGTAATCATTCATTTTAAAACTGTGTAGTATGACGATGAGGACAAATGAAAATGAAATGGGGTTAAAGAAAATTATGGACATGACCCGGCTGATCAGTGTAGCAGTATTATTGTTGCACTTTTATGATAGCTGTTATGTTTTCTTCCAGGAAAATGGATGGATACATGCCGTCAGCAATAAGATATTAGACAATATCCATCGGACAGGATTGTTTGCGAACCTTCATAAAGCAAAATTTATTGCATTAGGCTTCCTGGCTTTATCGTTGTTAGGTGTCAAAGCAAAAAAGGGCGAGGAATTCAATTATAGACCGGCGATTGCCTATATAATAACCGGTCTTACACTTTATTTTATTAGCAGCTTACTATTCTGGCTGCAGGCCAGTAACACCATTATTGCTTTATCGTATATGGGGGTAACGACTTTGGGATTTATTTTCTTTTTGACTGGCGGAACTTTGCTGTTTCGTATTATTAAAAAAAAGCTCAGCAGCGAGGTATTTAATACGCTTAACGAGACATTCCCGCAGGAAGAAAGGAAACTGGAAAACAAATATTCCATTAACATACCTACGCAGTATATGCTAAAGAATAAAGAGCGCAACGGGTGGATCAATATAATTAACGGTTTCAGGGGCGGCGTTCTTTTGATGGGCCTGCCTGGGAGCGGAAAAACCTTGGTAGCAAAGGAGATATTGAAACAGCAAATCGCTAAGGGTTATGCATTATTTATACATGACTTTAAGTACCCCGATTTAACAAAGGTTGCTTACAACCATTTTCTAAAAAACAAACACCGTTATAAAGTTGCTCCGGAGTTCCATATCCTGAACTTCGAGGACGTACAGAAACGATGCAATCCCTTATTACCGGATTCAATCCGTTCTATTACAGATGCGGCATCTGCTTCACGGGCGATTCTTTTAGGGTTAAATCAAAAATGGATCGACCAGCAGGGAGATTTTTGGGTGGAGAGTAGTATCAACTTTATTACTGCTCTAATCTGGTTTTTGCGCATCTACCAGGATGGAAAGTATTGCACCTTGCCACATGTTATAGAGCTGGCTCAAATGCCGCTAAACAAGCTCTTTACTATCCTGGTGGCTGAACCCACGCTGGAAGTGATCGCCACGCCTTTTGTCAGGGCCTACGAGGAAGATGCAGGCAAGCAGCTCATTGGGCAGATTTCTGGGGCTGCAATCAGCCTGGGCACGCTTGCCAGTGAAAAACTGTATTATGTACTTTCCGGTAATGATTTTACAATGGCTATTAATGACCCTAAAGCGCCCCAAATCGTTTGTCTTGCCAATAATCCGCAAGTGTCCAACGTTTACTGTGCGGTCATCTCTTTATACCTGAATACCCTGCAAAAACTTCTGAAGGAGCAGGAGCAGCAGCCCTGCGGTATTTTATTGGAGGAATTTGCTAATATAACCTGGCATAGCGCCGACAAGTTTTTATCCATTTGCAGAAGCTATTTAGTAAATGTAACATTAGTGATACAGGATGCCAGTCAGCTTATAATGCATTACGGAGAAAAGCAGGCCAATGTTATTTTATCAATGGTGGGCAATATTATCTCCGGGCAGGTTACCGGGAATAGCGCCAAATCCCTTTCCGAGAGGTTCGGTAAGATCATGCAGGACAGGCAAAGCCTTACCATTAACAGCAGCGATACATCAATAAACAAATCGAAGCAACTGGACTATGCCATTCCTCAATCTACCATATCCGGACTTTCTGCCGGTGAAGTTGTAGGAATGGTAGCTGACAACCCCGATCAGCGCATCCCACAGAAGATGTTTCATTCACAGATACGGCATGATTTTAATGCGCTCAAAAAGGAAGAAGCCGGGTATGAACCCGTACCGAAAGAGCAGGTGGATAAAAAACCTATCCAGGAAACTTTTCTACGTGTCAAACGGGAAGTAAAAGCTATTGTGGAGGATGAAATGGATAGGATTGTGAATACGCCGGGGCTGGTAGGTACAGTAATCAGAAAACAATGAATTAAGGCGCTAAAATATTTAGTACATTTGATGGTATAATTCAATGCAAAATAGCGAGATATGAAGGTGACGCCCCTTATGATTGAAAAATGTAGGCAAATAGAAAATACAGATTTAAGATTAATAAGCCCTAAATGGGCTTATGGTATTTATGATTGCCATATCAGAGATTCTGCCTTAAAAGCGGAAAATAATGAGTATGAGTTTTTCTTTGTAAAGGTATCTGATTTAATTAAGAAAGCTGATTTTGGAGAAATGTGTTTGACGCCTTTGTTTGATGGATCATTTTTGAACGATCAGAGAATTTCCAGGCTCTTATTTAGATGGCAAAGTGGCTTTTTTGTAGATCCTCCTACTATAACTATAAATTTACTCGATAAGACCCAATTGTCCTTTTTCGATGGTCGCCATAGAAGCAAACTGGCACTCCATATAGGGATAGATGTTATACCAATCGCAATTCATTTTTCAGATGTAGAAGACATTGGAAAAATTATTGAACTTGCCAATCCGGATCAATAGAAGAAAGGGCTTCTTTCACATTCAACAACTAGTTGTGTAACCATATCCAGCTCATTGATAGAAAAATAAAATATTGTTATGTCTGATTGGAATCAAGAAATAGAATCAAGACTCGTTAAAAGTAAAATATATTCGATCTTGAGGGCTAAAAGTTTAGCCGAGAGTGAATCTGTGGATAGCCAGGTGTCGTCGATGGTGTATACATGTGTAAAGTATGCCTATGATAAGGCAAAGATGATTATCAAATATATGCCTGAATATACGCTACATGATGCAGAACACTTGTTCCGGGTACTATACCTAATGGAAAAATTAATCCCGGAAGAAAATTTGAATAAACTATCTGTTCCCGAATTAATGTTGCTCGTGCTGTCGGCTTTTTTTCACGATTTAGGAATGTCCCCAGAGGAATCAGAAGTAAAAGCGTGGAAACGGCAGTGGCTGGCGAATGAACCTGACTCTATTGAATTATCTAACTATTCTAAATTTGAAAGGTTTAAAAGCCTCTATCCTGAAAAATTAGACGAAATAGATAGGCTAAGGATGAATGGTGAATATTCTAAGGCAGATCTGATAGAGCAGCATTTAATATCAGAGTACATTCGAATTAATCATGCTAAAAGGGTAAAAGAACTTATTGCCAAAGATTGGAAGGGAAAGATTAAATATCAGGAGTCCGAACTAACAAAAACACTAGCAGATATTTGTTACAGCCACAACGAAGATGCTCTTAAATTATTAAATTTAGATTCAAGCTATTTATGTGGAGAGGGAGCAATGGTGTGCATACCTTTCATAGGTTTGATTTTGCGCTTAGCTGATTTACTTGACTTTGATGCAAAAAGAACGCCTGAGGTTTTATTCTCACATTTGTTTGTCAGAAATGCTATATCCTTAGCAGAATGGAAAAAACATAGATCAATAAAAGCTTGGCGCATCAATCAAGAAGAAATTTCGTTTTCAGCAGAATGCGGACATCCCGCTATTGAGGCGAGCATTAGAAAGTTTTGTGATTACATTGATGATGAGCTAAAGAACTTCTCAGTTATTATCTCCAAATTATTTGAGGAAAAATCAATCCCCGATTTCTCTCCATTTAATATAAAACTTCCAGTTAAAGTTGATCGAAGACGGATAGCGGCAGAAAAAGACATTGCGACAGGAGAGCCTTTATATGAGTATTGGGACACTTCTTTTGAGTTGAATAAAAATCAGGTGATAGATTTACTAATGGGCAATCAACTCTATGCAAATAGAGAAGTTGCTCTAAGAGAATTAATTCAAAATTCGATTGATGCATGTCTCTTAAGTGACGCATTACATAAATCATGGAACGCCCCATATAATCCACAAATTACTGTCAAGTATTATTCAAAAGATAAGCAGGACTATTTAGAGATAAATGATAATGGCATTGGTATGGATAAAGAAATCATAAACAATTATTATTCTAAAGTTGGTTCCTCATTTTACAAATCAAAAACATTTTATGACCTGAAAGCCAATTCCAATCTTGAATTTACTCCAATTTCGAGATTCGGAATTGGAATTCTCTCTGTATTTATGGTAGCTGACAGCATTGAAGTAGAAACAAAAAGATTAAAGGGGCAATATGAGTATGACGCGCCTTTGAAAATAATAGTGGAAGGTTATGATAGTATTTTTACCATATTGAAGAGTGTTAAATCGGAACCTGGTACTTCTACTAAATTAATTTTAAGCAAAAATCACCCCTGGCGTCTTCTAACTTCGGATGAAATAATTGATACAGTAAAAACAGCGATTCCTAATCCCCAAGTGCCGTTAAAAATCATTACTTCCACTGGTGAAGTCACATTTACTTTGAATGATTTTTTAAATAGAAGTGCAAAAGAGTTGAAAAAGCATTATTGGAGGCTCGATGATAATATTCGTCAGGTTGAATTTGATTTCAACGAATCAGGATTTATTGGAAATGCAGTAGTCGGTATTGTTGAGCAAGACGGAGTTCCTGTAGATTCGGTAGACATTCATTCTAATGAGGTCGAGATAAATGGAGAAAATTATAATTTAAGCTTGGAGATTAGATGGTCGCAAAATGAAATTGAGAAAAATGGAGATTCTATTGAGATTGATGATAGTGGAAATATAAGATCTGATTCCCACTCTCAAACAATGGCAAAATCTAATGCCTTATTTTCAATACACGGGATTCATTATGCCGGTGGCTTGTTTCCAGAATATAGCTTTAACAGAAAAAAAACATCTTTATGGGTGGCCTTTCCCAATTCTTTTGATACTTGACATTCACGGGAAAAACGATTTAGATCTAAACTCAGCGAGAAACGAGATAGTATATAATGAAAAATGGCATAGTTTTGAACAGAAACTTGCTTTTATTATTTGCAAAAGACTTTCTCAAAATCTAGGCGCTGGATATGTGGCAGAACTTTTTGATTTATTTCGAAACAAAACCCAAAATGAGAATTTTTTATTAGGGATGAATAATGCAATCACAGCAATAGAGTAAAGAATATTTTTCACAAATTTCAATAAATGATAAATAAAGTAGAACGACTCACTTCCGTTGGTAAATTCCGAAACTATCAAGCAACTGGTCAGGTCAATTTCAAAAAACTGACTTTAATTTATGGCGATAACGGAGGCGGTAAGACAACACTAACTTCAGTATTTCGCTCTCTAACAACAAATAGGCCCGAGATTATCAGAAGTCGGATTTCTACCAGTCATACGGCAGCTCAAGCAGCACAAATAACCCAAATCGGAACACCAAATATATTTTACACATTCGGTGCATCAGGCTGGACAACGTCCTTTCCTGATATTGAAATTTTCGATATTCACTTTGTCAATGACAATATCTATTCGGGTTTTGACTTCAATGATGAGCATAGAAAACATCTTCATCAATTTGTAATCGGCGCGCAAGGTGTTGCTATTCAAAATCAAATTGAACAAAATAAGACAGATAAAGCTGGGTCAAGACAAACTATTGGGAATATTGAACAACAATTGACGCAGCGGGTTGGAAACAATTTAACCACCAATTTAATTAATTCATTTCTTGCAATTCCTCCAGCCCAAGCAACTGACATTGATCAACAGATTGTAACAGCAGAAGCAGCATTGGCCAGTGCAAATGCAAATTCGATCATTCAAACATTACAAACGCTTATACCAATCAACCGAATAAATTCTGGCATTGATTTCACTTCTCTTATTGCTGACCTGCAAACGACTTCACAAGCAATTCAGAATCAAGTTTTGGAAACCTTGTTCTCAAACCATTGCCAAGAGTTAGCAGCCAACGCCCTAGATGGGCCTCAAAGTTGGTTACGAAAAGGGTTTATGTATGTGGAAAGTAAGCAGGCCATCAATGAAGCTACGATTTCTTGTCCGTTTTGCAAACAGGCTATTGATGAAAATGCTGAAATCCTGATTGCTTACGTCAGCAAATTCAATGCAGAATTTAACGCATTGGTTCAACGGCTTCAATTGCACCTTACATCGCTTCAAAACTTCAACTTGGACGCAGTTATACAGGCGATAAACAATACCAATCAGGCAAATACTGTAAGAACTACTTCATGGGCCACGCACTTGCCTAACACTGTTCAATCACCAATATTTAACATTATTGCTGATGAAGCAGTTCTACGAGCAGAGTATCAACGATTGATTGCTTTGGTGCAACGAAAAATACAAAATCCGACAATCGCTGTCGGCACGGATACAGCTACTACTTTTCAATCTTCCGGCGAAAAAATTAACGTCAATATCAATACCTACAACCAAAGTGTAACGACTTACAACGCCGCAATAACAGCTTTTCGTTCAGGCATTCAGGCTGTTGCCAATGCTCAACTTGAAGTTGATAGGCTGAAAAGAATAAAAAAGAGGTTTGAGGCTCCCATTGTTGCACTTTGCACTCAACTGTCTGCAGAGCGGCAAACCCTTAGAGGTTTAGAAGCTGCCTACACACAGTTATCGCAGCAACAACAAGCAGCTGCAACGACATTTTTCAGCAGCTATCAAACACAGATTAATCATTATTTAGGAGCCGTTTTCAAGACGCATTTTAGAATTGACAATGTTGTTCATGTTGCTCCACAAGGAAAGGCAACCCAAAGCAAAAATTCTTATAAACTGACAATCGACGGGAAAGATATTTCTTTTGCACCCAATCAGCCGTTTCACGCAAAGGAATGTCTAAGCGAGGGGGATAAGAGTACAATCGCCTTAGCATTCTTTCTGTCAAAACTTGACATCGACCCGAATCGTCAAAACAAAATTTTAATTTTTGATGATCCTTTATCAAGTTTGGATACCAACCGCAGGACTTATACAATTGGTATTATTCGGACTTTATTTCAACAATTAAAGCAGGTTGTAGTCTTAAGCCACAATGAATACTTCTTGCATGAAATTGGCAAAGATATTGCAATAGCAGAAAAGTGTACCCTTCGTATAAAGGAAAACTTTGCAGCAAACGCATCTCAAATTGAATCTTGTGATCTGAACGCGTTGGTAAAAATAGAATACTTCAAGCACATTGAGGCTTTAGAGGCATTTAGAACCAACCCTGATCCTGCTTTGAAAGATTCCGTATTAGGGTGGTTAAGAAATGTTCTTGAAGCCCACTTACGGTTCAAATTCTATAAGGAAATTCGCTCGATGGCTGGACTGCAGACCTTTGGAAGATTGATTTCGTTTTTAGACACGTTACCGGTTACTTTTAGAGACAATACCAATAGGGCAACAATAATATCCACGCTGAATCTAATTAACGGCGTTTCATGGAAACCACATCATGGCGATCCAGCACCGAATTACACAACTTTAGGAATGAACCCAAATACAATTACTGCTGCAGAATTGGACAACCTAATACAAGACACCCTTAATCTGATAGAAGTTCAACTCTAGTTTGGTTGTTCAACTTCGCTATATATAATCGATTAAAATTTGGCGTGCCAATCCCCATTGATTGATCATCTTAAATTGTGACACAAAATGGTAAAAGAGTTATTTGATCTGAGATCTGCGCTGTTGTATTGAGTTCAAACGTTTATCTCTTCCCAAAGTTTCAAATCTGTTAAAAAATGGTTCGAAAAAATTCCAGTTAAGGGTGCCCAACTGGAGTTTTTCAAAACAGTAATTCATTCATATTTTGTCTAAAACAGACCGACACATTTCTCAAATTTGTTGCACAAAAATCCTACATTTGTACTGACAGGCAAGAAGCGTTGAAAAGTGATGAAAATCAGCTGAAACGTAGTTCTGACAAATATTTGACACATTTTGCTTATAACAAATTAATAGCCCGATGATTGAGAATCCAGTCCCGGGCACAAAACCGTTACATGTTACAAATGGTTTTTACTGCACAATATTTCTTTCTTTAAGTACATCACCAATATACAGAAGTATACGTTTTATCTGTTCTGATCGAAGGGGTTCCATTCTTTTCTCAAACATGGAAATAAGAGTACCTCTCCAGTTTGATTCTTCAATAGCTTTGTTTTGTAACGTGTTTGCCTTTTTGGTCTTAAATCGGCTAATGATATCGGCAGCTTGCATTTTCTTGTCATTTTCAAAACCCCCAAAATAATTTTCAGTAGTCTTAAGAGATGCATGCCCCAAGGCTTCTTTTACATAATATGGTGATACCTCTGCATTTTTAAGTATGGTTGAAAAAGAATGCCGGGCTTCCATTGTTTTTGCAGGTTTCTCTATTTTGGCCTTCAAACTCACCTTCGCCATATTTTTATTAATAAAGCGAACAAAGTTTTTTTTAATACGATACTCATCAATGGTAGACAAACCAGGTGACAAGACGGGAAAAATATAGTTTTCCGGGTCTTTATTTTTGTTACCCCATTTTTCAATTACCCTCCACATATCTTCTGTTATGTGGCAAGTAATTATGATTGGCTCTCTACCTCGAGCCGTGTATTCAGTTTTGGCTCGTTCAAAAGTCAAAGTCGAACCATTGATATTTTTATACTTCAGGTTGATGATATCCTTTATATTCATACCATTACCAATAAAGCTAAAAAACCAAAAATCCTTTGCCTTTTCCTGGTTACTTTTTTCAGTTTCTGTATAATATATTTTTGCAATAGTGTCCTCAGACATAGCCTTTTTAATATTGCGACCGGTTGGAATACCATACTTACGCCTGCCAAACGGATAAGCATCTTTACTTATCAATCGGCGCTCGATAGCTTCATTAACGATAGCTCTAAGTGCCCGGCAGTAGATGCCTACGGTGGATTTAGTGTTCCCCAAGTCATTAATCATCCAGGCCTCATATTCTTTAAGGTATGCACTTGTTATCTGAGAAAAGCGGATATTACCCCGAAATGCCACAAAAGACCTGTAACTGGCATGATTTACACTTGCATTTCCCACCCGTCTTTGAAACAAAAGGCTCTTAATGATATCTGCATAAACAACCGAAATATGATCGGGGCCCGGATGTTCCTCTTTAAGAATCGGATAAGACTTCAACCATTTTTCTGGCACCTCTCTTTCTGAAAGGCTTTGGGGTGTTACTTTAAGAATTGACTTTTTTTTAACCTCGCAATGGGGGTTCTTATAAATGAATTGAACATAGAACTTATCAAAATCGAAAGGCGAAATACTTTTAGCGACTTCTACCGCGGTACGCTCGATCTCCTGGAACGTGTTTCTTAATTGAAGTAACACATCGCTGATTCTTTTAGCTCTCAACTTACCAAAATCTTCTTTTGATAAATAATAAACCGTAGGGTAAGGAACGGTTTTCCCTTTTGAATATACCCTTAGCTTAACCGGATACAATCCGTTGTTTTTGGCCCGTCTGGTGTCAAGCCAAATTGAAATTTCGACACTCATAATTTTGCATTTTCACTCTTCACATTTTCATTACTTAATTTGCAAAAAATTTGCACAATAACCACCCTTAAACGGAGTTTAAAAATAGTAAAGCAAATTTAAAAAAACCCATAAACATCACATTGTCAAATTATTAACTTAAAATAAGTATATCGAAATAAAGAAAGGTTAACTTGGCATAAAAAGGAAGCTAAAACTTTACTTATTACTATTATTACTTGATGTTTTTTTGTTTCTACCAGTTAACCTTTCAAGAATCGTTTTCTTTTGAAATCCTTACTGGTAAAGAGTTTTAACAAATTGACAACGTTGTTTAAGATTCCCTAAAATCCGACTGGTTTTACAGCACCGTGATTAAAGTAGGCATAAGAAAGCTAAAATGAATTAGTTAGCTTACTTGCCTCATAATCAGGGGGTCCCTGGTTCGAGCCCAGGTGGGACCACAACATTAAAGCATCTGTCCAAAACAGGTGCTTTTTCTTTTAACCTGTTTAACAACACTACATTGCCAGCCTGTTATATTCTTTATAGTAAAAGGCTTAATAAGTATTATGTAGGAGCTACCAGTATTGATGCTACTGAGCGGATAAACAGACATTTTTCAGGCTATTATGAGGGTAAGTTTACATCAAATACTGATGATTGGGAGTTGTTTTTAGAGATAGATTGTTTGCATGTAAAACAGGCTTTCAAAATTGAGGCTCATATCAAACGAATGAAAAGCCGGAAATATATTGAAAGCCTTAAACAATATCCTCAACTGGTGCAAAAGCTTTTGGTACAATACTCATAATCAGGGTGCCGATAGCTATCGGCACTGGTTCGAGCCCAGGTGGGACCACAACATCAAACCTTACTTAATTGATTTTTAATCATTTATGTGAGGCTTTTTTATTTGGAAAGTAAACGTAGGGACATTTGGTTACGCCTGTTTTATTACCATCAAAACAAAGTGAGCTGTCCCAATGCATGCGGAATGCTGGGAGCAAGAGCTTTACTACCGGAAACAGTATATACCGGCGTTTCCTGGTACCGCGAAGCAATGACGATATGAGTAGCTGCAGCGTGCCTGCAAAAAAGATCACGTACCAGATCAGGGTTGTTGTTATCAGCAGAAAGATGGGAAAGGAACAGGTGGCTCATATGTGCCGGCCTGCAGGACAGAAACAGATCAAGCGCTTCTTTATTGGATAAGTGCCCGCGCCCGCCGCTGATCCTTTTTTTAAGATGATAGGGATACCTGCCATTCTGAAGCAAAACTTCATCATAGTTGGCTTCCAGGAAAGCAGCATGGCATCTCTTGAAGTGGGTACTTAAGTTTTCGCAAACTTTTCCGATATCGGTAAAAACACCGATACAGGTGTGGCCATCCTCCACGGTAAAGCTATGCGGATCTGCGGCATCGTGATGTTTTAAAAAAGCGCTCACCAACAGGGCGCCGATCTGGACAGGCATTCCTGCAATCAACGGACGTACCAGGCTGGGATCCAACTGCAGGCCAGTATGACGGAGCGTGCCGGAAGATATATATACCGGGAGCTGATGCTTTTTTGAAAGTACTTCGAGCCCCCGGATATGATCTCCGTGTTCGTGAGAGATGAATATGGCTTTTACTTTCTTTATAGCCAGTCCCAGCCGGTACATTCTTTTCTCGGTTTCCCGGCAGGATAAGCCGGCATCTATCAACACGGCCTCCTCATCGTTGCCAATGTAATAACAGTTACCGTTACTGCCGGAATTAAGAGAGGAAAGATGGAAGCTGGTCATGCTGCAAAATACTTTTTTTCTTTAAACCACCACCGGCTCCTGGAATAATAATAACGAATATCTGCAACTTCACTATACGAAATAACATTTTATATGCTAATTTAACTATTACATACTGCGCTGATAATACGTCAAAATTTTAAGTACCTTTGAAATAACATACGAAGATGAAAATACGTTGCAAATTGTTAAGATAAATTCACACTAAAAAAAATATATGAACGTTGCAAAATCTATTGATCTGGAGATTGCTCAATATTTACCGCACTTAAACGCAAAGCAAAAGAAAACAGTGCTCACCGTTGTTAAAACATTTGCAGAAGAGCAAAAAGATTGGTGGGATGAAATTAGTATGGAACAACAGGAAGCTATTGAAAAAGCCCTGGAAGAAGTAAAAGCAGGTCAAGTGACGCCTCATGCTGATGTAATGAAAGCATACGCTAAATGGCTGAAGTAATAGAGATATTCTGGTCGGATAGTGCCAAAAGTAGCTTTCAGCATATTATTGCATATCTGGAAAAGAACTGGTCTGAAAAAGAAGTGGCAGCATTTGTAAAACGTGCCTATGCAATGCTATCCACTATTCAAAGATATCCTGAAATGTGTCGGCCTTCAATGAAAAGAAAAAATGTACGAATCGGGATTTTGGATAAACACACTCAACTTGTCTATCATTATACACCACGAAAAAAACAAATAGAAGTTCTTTTATTTTGGGGGATGAAACAAAATCCATCAAAATTCAAATACTAAGTGGCTTTCTCTTATATATTTATTATTGTTTTTGGCCACAAGGAACCTTAAAATAAGATTTTTCATGCTTCCTACGTGTAATTTAAGCCTGTTAAAGGACCCCCCCGAGAAAAATTTCATATCGGTTTGAAATAGTATTGTTAAAATACATCATTTATGATATCTTTTGTTATTCAGCTACCTTTATCCTTTCTATAACAATCAACTCATGCATAAAATTTTCTTTTTAATTACGTTTTTGATCACACTGGCAAACATGTCTTGTCAAACAAGCTCATCAAAAGAAGCAAAAACATATAGCAACCCTTTGCAGGTAAAATTTGGCGATCCTTATGTTTTGCGCGCATCTGATGGAAAATATTATATGTATGGTACCGGGGCGGGGGCTAAAAATGGCTTTGCTGCTTATTCTTCGGAAGATTTAACAGACTGGAAATGGGAAGGTCAGGTTTACTTCGGCGATAACAAAAACGGCTGGGGCGAACATTCTTACTGGGCCCCGGAAGTATATGAGCGGAATGGCAAATACTATATGTTCTATAGCGCTCACTGGAAGGTCAATCCCAATAATGAAGAAGAGAATTTTAAAATCGGCGTGGCCGTAGCCGACAAACCTACAGGTCCCTATACTGACATGCAGGATAAGCCCATTTTTGATCCGGGCTACCCTATTATTGATGCGAACGTATTGTTTGCGGAAGATGGCAAAACCTATTTATATTACTCCAGGTGCTGTTATAAACATCCTGTTGAAAGTGAAGTAGCTGCATGGGCAAAACAAAAAGGATGGTTCAATGAAATTGAAGAAAGCTGGGTGTATGGCGTGGAAATGAAGCCGGACTTCAGCGGAGTGATCGCGGAGCCGGTACTATTATTACGCCCACCTGTAAAAATGGATGATAAACAAGCGGAATGGGAAAGTCGCTCCGTGACTTCTAAAGAAGTAAACCGCCGCTGGACAGAAGGCTCTTATATCTTCAAAAAAGGTGATACCTATTACATGATGTATTCCGCCAATTATTTTGGAGGACAGAATTACGCGGTTGGCTATGCTACATCAAAAAGTCCGCTCGGGCCCTTTGAAAAGGCAGCCAATAACCCTGTTTTGCAGAAGAATACAGCTACAGGCGGTATTGTAACCGGTACCGGCCACAACAGTATTACCTACTCGCCCGATGGTAAAACGATGCTCTGCGTGTATCACGGCCGTACCAGCAAAACCGGCGATGAGCGGGTAGTATTTATTGACAAAATGAATATTGCCGAAAATGGTGTCTTAACCGTTGAAGGGCCAACAACTGATCCGCAGCAGGTGCCCTAAGCCGTTGACTATTTCTTTTCGGAATTAATTTCCTTAATACGTCGCTGCATCTCTTTTAATAAGAGCGGATACGCTCCTTCCGGCATATTGCCATGATCATAACCCTCCAGTTCAAACAGTTTGGTTTGTTTATGACCGGCCAGCTTCATCATACGGTACCAGTAGGCGTTTTCCTCATAACGCCCAAACAACTCCAGCTCCCTGTCGCCGGTTATTAATATGGTAGGAGGCGCATCTTTCCTCACAAAATATAAAGGGGCCATAGAGTCGATCACAGGTTGCAAGGCATCAATGCCCCGCTCTTTTCTTACGGTAAAATGCGTTATAGCCTGCCCACTGAAAGGGATCAAAGCAGCCACACGATTGGCATCAATATTATATTTTTCCAGATACGCTTTGTTTAGTGTTATCATTGATACCAGGTAACCGCCCGCCGAATGCCCGGATAAAAAAATAAGCTGCTCGCTTCCGCCATATTGCTTTATGTGCTTAAACACCCATGCTACCGCTGCAGCGGCATCTTCAATATATGCCGGTGCTTTTACTTTGGGGGACAGGCGATATTCCACCGTAGCGATGGCATACCCTTTATTTTTCAAAGGTTCCGGCAGATCGCGATGGCCACCGGTGATACCACCACCATGAAGCCAAACGATGGTAGCAAAATTTTTTATTCCCTCAGGATAATACAGGTCCAACACGCACATGGAGTCTTTATAACTATCGTTTTTATATTCTGCCTGGGGATAATATTTAATACTCTTTATTGTTTTGTAGGATGGCTGCGCAAAAGCGGCGGCACTGATCAAAACGATACTTAAAAAAGCGATTATTTTATTCATAAGCATGCTAAGTTATAGAAAGAAATGGCAGATTTTATCATGCTTATCAAGGGCGCATAACATTTTTACACTTATAATTATTGCAACCCTTTGGGTTTGCAATAATTGGGAGAATAAGCCTGTAAGGCTGACAATATTATAAAAATACAGATGGCCGCGCCCAAAAACTTCGCAGAAGTGGTATATAACATTAGGGGTCTGCAAAATCAGATGCGTTTTGCCGTGAGTGCTGCTGATCTAAAAAAACAGGTTGATGACAACCCGGCATTTTACAGGTATAGAATTACATAAGTAATGCTAATTTAGACGCCGTAAATAAAATGTACCCTTTAATAAGAGCCTTCTTTTTCTTTCTTTTATTGTTGCTAAGCATACACGGTATTTGCCAGGTACGGCCAAAATATGTTCCGTTCTATTACAATGGTAAAGCAGGATTTATGGATACTGCCGGTAAAATCTTAAAGAACCCTGGCCTGTATGCCGGAAACTTTTGGGTAGTGGGCGACTTTAAGAAGTATATCGGGAGCGAAGAAGACAACCATACCGATTTTATTATAGACGCTGTATCCGGCAGTAATATCTTTACAGGTAAGTTTGACAAATACTGTGGTCCTCTGAAAATAGACAGCATCACCTGGTATCATTTCAATATAGCCGGTGAGTCCAAATTGATCGCTCCTGATATAGGTACGGGGCTATTCCTCCAGAAAGCTTATAGTAAAGATAGAGCCTAATTCAAATGCCTGGTCCAACGAACATTTAAATGGCCCGCGTTTGGTTTGGGCATTAAAAGAAGATGGCACTTATGACATATTGATCTACGAAAAAGGATTTAAAGTAATGGAAGGCATTCCACCGTTTACAAGCTACGACCTGGTTTTTCAGATCAGTGAGGACGGCCCGCCAGCAGTTGCTGGTTTTGTAACGGGTAGCAGAACCGCCATCCAAAGGGAGTTTGGGCAGCTATACGGCATACCGGAGTCTGAAGAAAAAGTAGCCGTTTATAGTTCGGCATTTCAATTGCTGGACCAGGCGCCTTATCATTCAGATAGCATTGGTACCCTGTTTAAAAAGAAAGTACAACTAAGAGGCGGAATGATCGCTCCTCCTGCGATGATAAATCAGCCGATCTATTCACACGGTGACCAGCCGATAGTGCTTAACAGCGATTTTAGCCTGGTCCCTGGTAAAGAAAATAAACAGCTTATCCTGGTTAATACGAAAGAGAAGAATCGCCCGGTATTGGGCAATGGCATTTTTGACTTCCGGTATATAAGCACTTCGAAAAACTTAAAGGCACTTTTGCAGGTAAAGCACCGGTCAAGCGGCGCTGTTTTCTATTTTGATTTTGATGGAACTTTTTTCCCTAAAGGTGTTCCGCTGATTCCGGCCTCATTGAGAGCCTGGGAGCACTGATTCTATTTTATGCGATTCCTGGTTGTTGCGTTTTCTGAAAACAAAAAAGAGATTGTCTTCAAAAGAATAATTTGAAAATCCATTTTGTTATTTATATCCTGTCCAGGGATGTTTTTTAAAGAAAAAATCAGGTCAAATAAGCGCTTCAAGCTACTGTAATCATTACAGCCAACCGCTCCCGGGCAGGTTTTGACCTGACAATAACGCTGTAAGACAATATGATGAATATGCAGATACTGATCTAAATCATACTCTTTTTGAATCTAAATCATAATCTTCGCAGGTATTTTAAAGCAGATCAGATCATTATGACAAATAAGCAGCATCCAATGCACTCCTTTCATATCCCTGTAATGGGTTTGGCCTATACTATTGACACGCCCATAAAAGTTGCCCCGTTTGGTATCTCTTCAGTACTATCCATCTGTGATGATGAGCTGGTGGAAAAAATGAGAGCCTTTTATAGCAATAAATTTAAACTGCCTTATGAAGAAATATCAAAAAAGATACATGATTACCGCGCAAAGCGCATTACAGAATATCTGAACATAGTAGATGTACTGGTGAAAGAGAAATTCCAGGCATTTAAAAATGAATTGACAGAAAGTAAAAAAGCGCTGGAAAACTATATCTCAACCCTGCCTAACAAATCTGAATTTAGAAAGAAGATACAGGACCTTATTAAAGATGGTAATACATTAAAAGAACAGATTGTCAATTACATTGAAACGCATTTATGCCCCGGCAAGATTGATGTAAACATAATGACAAAAGTAGATAAGGAGAACTTTGAAAATGATGAGCAACTGCCCGTAGCTTACAACGATGCACATGCATCGCTCCGCGGGTTTGCCAATAGTACCCTGGACTCATCTGTTGTGCTGTCTGCAGGTATGAACCCCAGGCTGTACAGCTATTTTGAAAACTTCAGTGATTTTTATCCCGATGAAAATTTCCATCTTAAAAAGAAAATTATTCTGAAAGTAAGCGACTATAGGTCGGCCTTTATCCAGGGTAATTTTTTGGCTAAGAAGGGGCTTTGGGTTTCGGAATATCGTATTGAGTCAGGGCTGAACTGTGGCGGCCATGCGTTTGCCACTGAAGGGCTTTTAATGGGCCCTATCTTAAAAGAGTTTCGCGAGAAAAAAAATGAGCTGGTTTCATCTGCGCATGGGTTAATGGTAACCGCTTTAAAGACTAAAAACTTGCCGGTACCATCTCAGCCTTTATCTTTAAAAATCACGGCACAGGGCGGGGTAGGTACGGCTGAAGAACATGCTTTTTTACTGGAGCATTACCAGCTGGATAGCGTGGGCTGGGGCTCGCCGTTTTTATTAGTGCCGGAAGCTACAACAGTAGATGAGGAAACCCGGCAGCTGCTTTGTAAAGCCAAAGAAGATAGTTTTTATTTAAGTAATATTTCCCCGCTGGGTGTGCCATTTAATACTGTGAAAGGCGCCACTAACGATTACTGGAAACAAAAACGTATAGATGCCAATAAAGCAGGAAGCTCCTGTCCCAAGAAGTTTTTATCATTAAATAAAGAATACGATCCTAAAGGTATTTGTACCGCATCTAAAAAATACCAGGATAAAAAACTGTCTGAGCTGGAGGCTTATAAGGATGACATTTCCACTTATGAATACCAAAAAAGAAAAAACGCTATAACCGATAAAGCCTGCCTTTGTGTAGGTTTAGCTAACACAGCTTATATGGAAAATGGTATTGATATAAAAGGCCAGCAACAGGGGGTAGTTATCTGTCCGGGACCTAACCTGGCTTATTTTGACAGGCAGGTATCATTAGCGGCTATGACAAAGCATATTTATGGAAATGCAAATGTATTAGCAACAACAAACAGGCCTCACATGTTTGTAAACGAGCTAAAACTGTATATAAACTATTTCAAAAAACAAATAGCTGCCTTACACGAAGATGCAACTGCTGCCCAAATTAAAAAATGGTATACTTTTAAAAATAATCTCTTAGATGGAATTGCCTATTATAAAGACCTGTTCCGACAATTGCACTATTTTTCTTCTGATAACAGGAATTTACAGGAGCAGTTGGAAAAGTACCGGAATGAGCTGGAGCAAATAGAAGTAACACCGCTTCAGACGGTATAGTATTCTTAGTTATACCGAATTAAATATTAGTAATAAACAACGCATAAAAAAGAAAAATCCTTTACCCTGAAGCGTGAGCAGTTACTTTTTTGCATTTTCGAATACATAGGCAGATACCTGCTTTACTTCTTCGCTGTTCAAACGTGCTTTTTTGGACATAGAGGCCAGCACCGGGCGTAGCTCTTCGTACGTTTGCGAAGCCACAGCCTTATCCTTAGCTTTATGGCATTTAGTGCATTTGGTAGTAAAAATAACCTGTCCGGCATCTATTGTATCCTGGCTGGTGCTGACATCAGCTGCCAACGGGATTATGGCATCGGTAGCCGTTGGAGACGCCTTGGGCGTACAGGCAATGATGGCAATTGCCCCTATATATGCGACTATCAGTATTTTTTTCATAACCTATTATTTACTTATTAAAAGCAAATAATAAGCCATTTTACAATTTCATGACAATACTTTCTCATTTTTCATAAGCGTTGCTGACAGAAGCAATTATTAAAATAAATTACAGGTTAGCTTTTAAGGCTTTTCACCTTAAACCCTGATGCAACGGACCTGATACGGACCAAAAGCGCTGCAATCTCGTTGCGCCTGTCTGAAGACAGGTTTTCCAGCAGATCTATTTCTCTTGTAAAATAAACATCCGAATCCACAATTTCATTAGGCGTTCTGCCCGAAAAAACCTTCAGGTATAGTGATAATATGCCTCTCATGATCTTACTATCGCTATCACCTGAATAATAAACCCTGCCATCTCTATACTCCGCATCCAACCAGATCCTGGATTTGGTTAGCCTGATCAGCTTTTCATTGGTACGCTCTATAGTGCTAACACCAGGAAGCAGCGTACCCAAATCAGCAAAATACCGAAAGTATCTGAACTTGCCTTTAACCTGATCAAAGATTCCTTCAAAATCTGTAATGATCCTGTCCTGTATTTTGTTCAAGTGCATAACTGAAGTTTTATTCCGAAATATCGGATGTGATTAAATATTAATGATTGTTAGAAATGACCAGTATAGAGTGTTTGCCTGAAAACCATTCCGCTCTGCTGTCTATCATTTTTTTCCAGCTATCCAAACTTATCAGCATAAGATCATAACTATTTAGCAGCTTGCTATCCATATTTTGAGCAGGAAAAATGCTTATATAGCCAGGCGCGGTTTGCTCAATCGTCCTTATGCGCTCTTTGAGACCCGCATTCTTTTTAACTATTTCTGCTCCATCCAATATCATGACCTGGGCGCCGATATTGTGTATAAACTTCTGCACATAATCAATAATATAAGCATCTTTCTCATCCAGGATAGGCAGCGCTATCCGTTCGATTTTGGTTAATGATTTGTCAATAAAGATGCCTACCGGAATTTGTACTCCTGAAAGTATCTGCCTCGTATGTTCATCAAACGGAGATGATTCAAAAATATTGTCCTTCCCGGTAACAGTATTTATCAACTTTTCGGGATTAATGATCCGTGTGGTGTATCCCAGCAGCCTTCCCAGGAAGCTCCCTTCATAAATAGACTCTTTGAGGCTTACCAAAAGAAGATCATAGTCCCCTTTATTGGCAATATCAATTATTTCATTATCAATGTCAGTAGAAGCTTTGAAAAGTGTTGTCAACTTCCGGTTCAGGTTGATGGATTCTTCTACCACAGGTTTAAAGGTCTCCTTTTCATGCTCGTCAGCATCGTAATAATGAAGCTCATTAACCGGTGAAACATGCATGGCAGTAAGGGAGGCATTACCATTTAGCTTATAAGTAAGCGCATTGGCAAGTTTGAACAGGCTCCGGCCTATATTGGGCTTATCAAACGAAAAAAGCACTTTGTACCGGCTTATTTCCTTTAACGCTACCGGCGGATTTTTTTCGGTAGCAGAACGAAATGCCCAGTTAATAAAATTAAGTGCAGGGCCGGTCATGAATGTAGTGATTAAGGCCATCAATACCATCATTGAAAATACCTGGGGGGTTAAAACGCCCAGGTCGTAGCCAATATTAAGCACCACCAGCTCCATGAGGCCACGGGTATTCATCAACGCCCCTATTGAAAGGCTGTCTTTCCAGCTCTGCCCCACAAACTTTGCGGCCAGGGCGCTGCCTAAAAACTTACCGGCAACGGCAATCAGGATAATGATGCCTGTAAGCGCCCAAAGCTCCGGATCATTGAGTAAACCAATCTGCGTTCTTAGTCCTGTAAATACAAAGAAAAGAGGGAGTAAAATTACCAGGGCCACATCCTCTACCTTTTCAATAAACAGGCTCCTGAATTTGATATTGTCTGGCATAATAGCGCCGGCCATAAAGGCGCCAAACAGGGCATGTATGCCAATAACTTCTGTTATGTATGCTGAGGCGATAAGCGTAAGAAAGAATATAGCAACAATAGGTTTGGTAAGACTCTCTCTTGACGCATGCACCTTTCCTACCCTTGCCAGGAAGGGCCTCACCAGCTTAATCATTACTATTACATAACCCAGGGCCAGGGCAATGGTATATATTGAACTTACAAATGAACCCGCTTTTACAATAGCGATAACTGCGGCCAGCACACACCAGGCCGTAATATCGTCTGCCGCAGCGCAGGTAATCACCAATGTGCCCAGCCTGGTTTTGGTTATGCCTCTTTCCTGTACTATACGGGCAAGAACAGGAAAAGCCGTTATACTCATGGCAATGCCCATAAACAGCCCAAACGAGAGGAATTGTACTCCTTCGGGAGCAAACGCCTCGTATATGAAATAAGCAAGGCCGATGCCCATGGCAAACGGTACAATGATGCTTGCATGACTGATCACTACGGCTTCATGCGTTTGATTTTTCAGCACTTTAAGATCAAGCTCCATTCCCACCATGAACATGAATAGTATTAACCCTATCTGGCTTAAAAACTGCAGGTTGCCTAAAGACTGAAGGGGAAACAGGATCTGTGAAAATTCGGGAAAGTACAGGCCTAATAAAGAGGGTCCCAGCACGATACCTGCTATCATTTCCCCAATAACTGTTGGCTGGCCAATTTTGGAACATATCCATCCGAATAATTTAGCAGCCAGTATAATAACAATGATCTGTGCCAGGAGTAGCGCCAGGGGGTGCTGCAGGTTGTGCATTAACGAATCTAAAAACTCGTTCCACTGACCTTTAAGTGAAGTAGGATAAACAACTTTCCGGTCCTCTTCCAATTTTCCGCCCCGGGATATGATCCAGTAGATAAGAAGGGAAAACCCGCTTATTGTAAGAATATAAAATATCGCATTCCTGTATTTATTCATTTTAATGTACCGCCGTTTAGAATTAAATTAATACCAATTAGTTTTTAAAACATCCTGTCGTCCTGAGGCACAAATAAAAGCATTGCATTTAAGTTCATTAGAATGACAAAGCAAATGATAAA
>DAOLFI010000399.1:0-4225 GCA_035326385.1 Niabella sp. | reverse complement strand
GTCTGAATGGTATGGACGGAGGTTAAAACGGTTAAAAAGATGACTTATATCATATTTTACCATGTTTAAGGTCAAGCTTCAGGATTACTGATTCTATGACCTTTGCATGACAATTTCGTATGAGTATTATTATTATTACAGCCATTGTTAGTTTACTTATTGCCGGAGTTTTTCTGGCTGCCCTTGTATGGAGCATACGGGACGGTCAGTATGATGATGATTTCGCCCCGCCTAACAGAATATTATTTGATGATCAAAAAAAAACAAACAACCAAAGCGTATGGAATTAGAAAAATTCAGTTATGACAACAAGATTCCAAAAATGTTTGCCATTGCCACAGTCACCTGGGGTGTTGTGGGAATGCTTGTAGGGGTGCTGGCCGCTTTTCAGCTGGCTTTTCCTGTTTTAAATTTTGGATTGGAGTTTACCACTTTCGGACGTGTTCGGCCACTGCATACCAATGCAGTTATTTTTGCTTTTGTAGGTAATGCCATTTTTACCGCTGTTTATTACTCAATGCCAAGGCTTTTAAAGACGTCTATGTGGAGTGATAAGCTTAGCAAGATCCACTTCTGGGGCTGGCAGCTGATCATTGTGGCGGCGGCTGTTACACTGCTGGCCGGTTATACTACTTCAAAAGAATATGCTGAGCTGGAATGGCCGATTGATATAGCCATTACCCTGGTTTGGGTAGTATTTGGCATTAATATGATGGGTACTATCCTTACCCGGAGGGAACGCCACCTGTATGTGGCTATCTGGTTTTACCTGGCCTCATGGGTTACTGTTGCTTTGTTGCACGTTGTTAATTCTTTCGAACTGCCGCTTTCGGGCCTGAAAAGTTATTCCTGGTACGCTGGTGTACAGGATGCGCTGGTACAATGGTGGTATGGGCATAATGCAGTAGCTTTTTTCCTTACCACACCTTTCCTTGGAATGATGTATTACTTCCTGCCCAAGGCGGCCAACCGTCCAATCTACTCTTACCGTTTAAGTATTGTGCACTTCTGGAGCCTTATCTTTATTTATATATGGGCAGGTCCGCACCACCTTTTATATACGGCTTTACCAGAGTGGGCACAGTCTTTAGGCACTACCCTCTCCATTATGCTTTTATTACCCAGCTGGGGCGGTATGCTGAACGGTCTTTTCACGTTAAGAGGGGCCTGGGATAAAGTACGTGAAGATCCCGTGCTGAAATTTATTGTAGTAGCAGTTATTTGCTATGGTATGGCCACTTTTGAAGGACCTATGCTTTCTCTGAAAAATGTAAATGCTATTTCCCACTACAGCGACTGGACCGTAGCGCACGTGCACATCGGGGCCCTGGGCTGGAACGGCTTTTTAACCTTTGGTATGCTGTACTGGCTGATACCTAAGATGTTCAATACAAACCTGTATTCCAGGAAGCTGGCCAGCACCCATTTCTTAATAGGCACTTTAGGTATTGTTTTATATGCTGTGCCTATGTATTGGGCTGCGTTCAGAAGCTACTTTATGATGACCGCTTTTACTCCCGAAGGTCAGTTACAGTACCAGTTTATAGATGTGGTGCAGTCAATGGTTCCTTTCTATGCGCTCCGGGCAATAGGCGGTACCATTTACCTGGCAGGTGTGATCCTTATGGTTTACAACCTTGTTAAAACAGCTAAGCAGGGAAAATTTGTAGAAAGCGAGGAAGCAAGCGCTGCACCTTTAACGAGGGGCTACAAAGCGCCGGCAAAAGCACACTGGCATGAAAAGATCGAGCGTAAGCCGGTAATGCTTTTAGTATTAAGCTTTATTGTAGTGGGTATTGGCGGACTTGTTGAAATGGTGCCTACCTTCCTTATAAAAGAAAATGTGCCTACCATTGCCAGCGTAAAACCCTATACCCCGCTTGAACTGCACGGACGCGATATTTATATCAAGGAAGGCTGTAACAACTGCCACACGCAAATGATCAGACCTTTCAGGTATGAAGTAGCACGTTACGGTGAATATTCCAAAGCTGGCGAATCGGTATATGACCACCCGCATCTGTGGGGCAGCAAACGTACCGGTCCGGATCTTGCACGCATCGGGGGTAAATATCCTGACAGCTGGCATTTTAACCACATGCTGGAACCCACCTCCATGGCGCCCGGCTCTGTAATGCCTCCTTATCCCTGGCTGTTTGAAAAATCCATTAATATAGGTGCTACCAATTCAAAAATTCACGCCATGAGAAAATTAGGAGTGCCTTATGAAAAGGGATATGAAGCAGAAGCGGTGAACGATCTTAAGAAACAGGCTGAGAAAATTACAGCCAGCCTGGAGAAAGAGAAAATCAAGATCCCCAGCGATAAAGAGATCGTAGCACTTATTGCCTATCTGCAACGCCTGGGCACAGACATTAAAGCTGAAAAAACAAGCAAATAAATAATAAATCAAAGGATGAAATTCATTAACTATCTCGAAAAAATAAGCGGAGTAAGCATATTCCCCATTATTTCGCTGGTATTGTTTACGGCAGTATTCCTGCTGGTTATCATATATGCAATGAAAACAAGCCGTGAATCTATTTCAGAAATGGAAAATCTGCCTCTTGATGATAATTAAAATAGCTGCAATGAAAAGATTACAATCCATATATAAACCCGCCCTGCTACTCTTATTCTTTACCCTGCCAGGCCTTGCCCCCCTCCTTGCACAGGAGCAGGCTTCAGCCCCGGCAACAGCCCCCTCCTTTGTATTGGACGCTAATTCGGTGCTGGTATTTGCGGTTGCGATGCTGGCTGCAGTTATAGCCGTTTTAGGCTATACTTTAAAGGCCTCTCTTGACCTGTATAAAAAAAGAAAGGCTGCCAAAAGCAGCGGAGAGCAGATAGCAAAATCAATATTACTGGTTTTCCTGTCATTAGGTGCCCTGCAGGCTTTTGGACAGGATGCCGCTGCTACAGCAGCGCCGGTAACTGGTGTATTCTCCGATGCCAGAATACTCCGTTACTTGCTGTTTGGGATCATAGCAATAGAGCTGATCACCATTTTTGTGCTTGTTTACTGGATACGCTTTTTTACAGGTATAGAGGATCTGCAAAGAGAAAAAGCATTGGAAAGCAGGAAGAAATTTAAAGGAATACCTTCATGGTGGGCTAAAGCCAATAAGCTCAAACCAATGGAAGAAGAGGCTTCGTTGGATGTAGGACACAGCTACGATGGCATCAGGGAGCTGGACAACGCCACCCCGCCATGGTTCACCATAGCATTTATAGCTACCATTGTGTTTGGCCTAGGATATTTATGGCGCTACCATGTGGCAAATGCAGCCCCCAATCAGTACGAAGAATACGAGATCTCTGTAACCAAAGCCAATCTTGAAAAAGAAGCTTACATGAAGCTGAAGGGCGATGATGTAAACGAAAATACTGTAACCATGGTAGACGCTTCAGGAATAGAAGAAGGAAAAAAACTATATACCAATAACTGTGTCGCCTGTCATGGTAACGAAGGACAAGGAGGTGTAGGGCCTAACTTAACTGATGATTACTGGCTGCATGGCGGCAGTATAGGCGATGTTTTTAAAATTATAAAGCTGGGCGTTGTAGAAAAAGGTATGATGAGCTGGAAGGATGTGTTCTCTGCCGACCAGATAGCCCAGATCTCCAGCTATATAAAAACCATGCATGGTACCAAACCTGCCGGTGCAAAAGAACCACAGGGAGAGCTGTATAAGGAAGCAGCACCTCAGGCGGCACCTGCTGACAGCAGCAGCACGGCAAAATTATAGGTTACTTTAAAATACATGGATACTAGTATTGATCATACAGGACCGCAGAAAGCGGGCAACAGTTTCCGCGACAGGCATAGCAATGTGAACGAGAAAGGTAAGCGCAATTGGGTATATGCCCTAAAGCCTAAAGGGAAACTTTACCGCTATCGCAACTACCTGTCTTTTGTGTACCTGGGTGTATTTTTTGCGCTTCCGTTTATCAAAATAGGCGGGATGCCGGCTGTACAGCTGAATTTTACTGAAGCCAGGTTTATACTTTTCGGCAAGATCTTCTGGCCCGATGATTTTTTCATCTTCGCCATTGCGATGATCGCCCTTATTGTTTTTATTGCCTTATTCACCATCATATACGGGCGTGTATTTTGCGGCTGGGTATGCCCCCAAACCGTTTTCATGGAGTTTGTTTTCAGAAAGATAGAATGGTGGATAGAAGGCACTCCGGCTCAGCAAAAGAAACTCAATGAAAACCAGTG
>DAOLFI010000398.1:0-4225 GCA_035326385.1 Niabella sp. | reverse complement strand
CCGCGACCTCCGCCGTGACAGGGCGGCATTCTAACCAACTGAACTACCGATCCAAACTATTTAAGAAGAATATTTACAGGTTGAGAAATCAGCCACCTTAAATACTCTTTATTACTTCGTTTCAATTTTTTTTCTTGTATTAATGCCTCAGATTTTGTTGGAAGTATTTGTACAAATACCAGTTTCCATGGGCGCAATCCCCTGGTAAATTTACATTCACCATTGTTATGCTGGTTATATCTTTTCTGATAATCACTGGTGCTTCCTTTGTAAAAATCACCATTTACTTCACTCTCCAAAATATAGACATAATACATTAAAGAACTTCTGAATTTTTATCCATTACCTGAACCCGTCTCGCCTGAGGCGAGATGACAGGGCGGCATTCTAACCAACTGAACTACCGATCCTTTCAATTGGGAGTGCAAATATACAGGCTTTTTTATTTCTGCCAAATAAATCCATAGAAAGTTTAAAATTATTTGGTTATGAGTATGAAGCCCTTTCCAACTCCCGAATATTTTAATTTATGGTATAAATAAAATAATTAATCAGCCTGAAGCTGATTCAATTTATCCTTAATTTCGGAGCCGTGATCTCGCAGAATACCATACAGGAAATTCTTTCCCGCATTGATATCATTGATGTGGTTGGCGAATTTGTAAAATTGAAAAAGCGGGGCGCCAATTACTTAGGAAACTGCCCTTTTCATAACGAGAAAACTCCTTCCTTTACTGTTTCTCCATCCAAAGAAATTTACAAGTGCTTTGGCTGTGGTAAAAGTGGCAATACGATCAGCTTTGTGATGGAGCATGAAAAGTATAGTTATGTGGATGCCCTGAAATGGCTGGCCCATAAATACGGAATTGAAGTTGAAGAAACTTTTGTGAGCCAGGAGCAGAAAGAACAATTCCAGACAGCCGACAGCCTTTTTATCATTAACAGCTTTGCAGAAAAATTCTTTACCGACCAGCTTTTTAAAACAGAGGAAGGCCGCGATGTAGGTTTAAGCTATTTTAAAGAAAGAGGGTTCAGGGAAGGGATTATTGAAAAGTTCAGGTTGGGTTATTCGCCCGAGGCAAGGACCGCTTTTACTGATGAAGCCCTCAAAAACCAGTACAATAAAGAGCTGCTCTTAAAGACCGGGCTTATAGCAGAACGTAACGGCAGCCTGCAGGATAATTATCGAGGGCGCGTTATTTTTCCTATTCACAATAACAGTGGTAAGGTAATTGGCTTTGGGGCAAGGATCTTAAAGACTAACGACCGGGCGCCCAAATATATCAATACCCCCGAAAATGAAATTTATGTAAAAAGCAGGATCCTTTATGGGTCCTACTTTGCGCGTACCGCCATTGATAAAGCAGATGAATGTTTGCTGGTAGAAGGTTATACCGATGTTGTTTCATTACATCAGGCGGGTATAGAAAACGTGGTAGCCTCCGGGGGAACTTCTTTAACGGTTGACCAGCTACGGCTGATTAAAAAATATACGAACAATCTTACTATTATCTATGATGGTGATGGCGCAGGCATAAAAGCAGCATTACGCGGACTTGACCTGGCACTGGAAGAAGGCCTGAACGTAAAACTGGTATTGATACCTGATAATGAAGACCCCGACAGCTACGTAAATAAAGTCGGAGCCTCGGCCTTTACTGCATTTGTACAGGAGCATAAAAAAGACTTTATCCTTTTCCAGTTGGAGTTGTCTTTGAAAGATGCCGGCGATGATCCCGTAAAAAAATCGGAGCTGGTTAATAAAATTGCTGAATCCATATCTCGTGTTAATAAAGCAGAAGACTTTACGAAGCAGCAGGACTATATCAAGCAATCGTCCCAGATCTTAGGTATTGATGAAGCCGGTCTGCATGCACTGGTTAATAAATATATCCGCGATCGCATCAGCATACAGGAAAGGAAAGCTACTGCTACCGGTCCGGATAAAGCGGCTGTTGCAAAAGCTGAGGAAACCAATTTTGATGATGCCACTTTCGATATGCTGTTTAAGGACCAGCTGCAGGAACGTGAGCTGGCCCGGATCTTACTGGAATATGGCAACAGACAATGGGATGAGAAAACACTGGTGGCTGATTATATTTTAAACGAAATTGATGAGCTGGATATTGAAGACAAAGATGTGGCAAACATTGTACATGCCATAAAAGCGTTGTTACAAAACCGGCCCGAGCTTTTCAATGAAAAATATTTTGTTTATAATGAAGATAAATCCTTAAGCACATTTTCCATATCGCTGCTCAACCATCCTTACGAGGAAAGTAAGGGCTGGGCGGAAAAGAACCAAAATGAAGGTTACCAGCGGGCCTTGTTCCAGCAGGGCTTCGGGGATTTTATCAGGACAGTAGCTGATGGCAATGAAGAAGAGCTGCGAAGCTTTAAATTAAGCGCTGAAGATCGTACCAAAGACATTGTTATCTCTGTCATACGCTACCTGAAATTGAAAAAGATAAAGCGGATGCTGCTTCAAAACCAGCAGGATATGGAAGTAGATAAAAAATATGAGAAATTTCCCGAGCTGCATTTTATCCATAAATCTTTAAAAGATATGGAACGCGAAATAACCGACCAGTTGGGTACTGTTATATTACAGTAGTCCTTATATATTCAATTCCAGACTTGCTACCATTTCTTTAAGTTCATCTTCCCGCCTTTGCAGGTGTTATCAGCCGCATCCAGTAATTCCATAAGGTCCGTAATATCCAAAACCAATTCCTGTAAGCCGGATATGGTGTTTTCGGGGAAGAAACCAATGTAATGCGTAAGCAACTGGCGAAGGCTATGGTTCACACGCTTTGCCGGATGCTCTTTCAACCAATGCTCTAATTTTAGCTGCTTTTTGTTTTTCATACTTGTCTGTTTTAAGATCAGTTTCTCCGTTATCTAGGGAGTTACGTGTAATGGTCAGTTTATTTTGCTCAACGGTTACATCTATATACTGACCGGCCATGAACCCGCAATCGGCCAGCCATTTGCCCATGAGCCTGATCTCCGGGAAATGCGATACCACATCCTGAGTATAATACGCATGGTAGCAAATTAGTTTTTCATACACTTTGAGTGTTCTTGCTTTAAAAGACTTATTGGTTTTTATAACGGCCATAGGTTACTTTGTTTTTCTGTTGCAAAACAAAGCACAGGGTATGCTGTATATAAATCCGGAAGCGGATATTTTATACCGGTTAAGGGATATTTTACAAACGGTTTTTAAAAAGGTTTTATGTTCACACTTGCTTTGAAAGAATTTGACAAAAGTGTTGTCAGGCTAAGGCACAAATAAAAGCGTTGAATACATGTTCTTTAAAATGACAAAACGGATGTCATGTTGTCCCGATAGCTATCGGGATGTCGAAGCATTATTCGATAGTAAAATGTCCTTCGTCTTCTGATAGCTATAGGAACAGGACGACATTGATTTTCATTTATTGAAACTTCCTGCCATTAACAGCTTGTCTAAGGTGAACGATTTGCCTAACCTTGTTTATCCCGCTGGTAATGCCACGGATATTTTAGGTTAAGAGATATTTTACTTATCTTTATTAATAACTTATTGAATAACAAAAGTCTTACATTTATACCTATGATAAATGGCTCAATATGAAAAAGACACCTGCCATAGAAGCACTTATTGCTACTGATTCGATTACTAATGAACTGGATTATGAGCGTGCTATGATAGCGGATCGCAAGTTACGCCTGCTGGCAAAGGAAAATGTGCATTTTAAGAAATTGCGGAGCCGGTTGCGCGACCTGATTGTAGCATACGAGAAAAAGGAATGGGACATACAATCTGTTCCTACGGCTGCTAAATTAGCAGAAAGTAGTAAAGCCGAACAGCAAGCCGAATCAGAAAGAGTGTTTATTAAAAACAGGAAGGATAAAATCAAAAAGGAACTAAAAGCACTCGATATTACACAGCAGCAACTGGCGGCTATTTTGGGTCATAAAAGTAAAACACATATGTCGGAGTTGATCAATGGGGTTAAGCCCTTCCGGCTTACTGACCTGTTGGTGTTAAATCTGTTGCTGAAGATTGATATGAAGGAGCTGATACCTCCTTTTTTATCCACTAAAGAGCGGATCAAAGTGATAGCACAGTTACAGAAATTAAACAACCCCAAATTAGAAAAAAGGACCTGGGCCATTTAAATACCTGACGCTGTATGTACACGATAAAATCTTAAATTTGAACCTATGATAAATACAA
>DAOLFI010000397.1:0-4226 GCA_035326385.1 Niabella sp. | reverse complement strand
ATCTAAGCACACCAGATCCGGTTTCCGCCGGCCTTACCTGGCAGGATATTGTTACATTAAACCTGGGGGTAGATCTGAAGCTATTCAAAAATAAATTCGGCATTACATTCGATTATTTTGAGCGCCAGACCAAGAACATGATTATTTCGGGAGAAGCGCTTCCTGCTACATTCGGAGCTGCTGCTCCACAGGGAAATTATGGTAACCTGTTAACCAAAGGGTTTGAGCTGGCATTAGACTTCAACCACCGGTTTGAGAATGGCCTCGGTATTAATTTAATGGCCAATATTTCTGATGCCGTTACCGATATTACAAAGGCTGCCGACTGGAACACTCCGTGGGAAAATCGTTTAATTGGCAATACCTGGACCACCGGAAAAAGATATGGCGATATTTACGGCTATGTAACGGACAGGCTTTACCAGAAAGATGATTTTGTTTATGACGCCAATGGAAATTTTGTTCAGGAAACAATTATATGGCAAGGCTCTGCCAAAAGAACCAATAAGCTGGCAGGAAATAATCCTGTTTACCAAACCCAATTTGAGGACGGGAACCAGATACTTTTAATAAGCCCTGGTGATGTTAAGTTTGTAGACGTAGATGGAGATGGATACATTACTCCGGGTAAAGGCACATTTGGTGATCCGGGTGACAGGGTAGTTATTGGTAATTCGTTACCAAGATACGAGTATGGATTCCGTATTGGTTTAGACTATAAATCTTTTGACTTCTCTGTCATAGCACAGGGTGTAGGCAAAAGACATATCTGGGGCGATGGCCAGTTGGCTATTCCGGGATACCACGTTAAAGACGGGGCCATGCCGCAGGCTATTGCTGAAAATTACTGGAGAGAAGACCGTACAGACGCTTTTTATCCCCGTGCCTGGAATTTGAATGGTGCCAATTCAGGATTTGTGATGGTACCCCAAACACGCTATTTACTGAATATGGCTTATTTCAGGATAAAGAATATAACGCTTGGATACAATGTAGACCCTAAAATACTGGATAAAATAAGGCTGAAACAGGCAAGGGTATACGTTTCTTTCGAAAACTTTATCACATTTGATAAGTTACGAGGTTTGCCAATCGATCCCGAAGCAATATCCGGACAATCTATGCTTGCCGATAACTACAACCTGGGACGTACCGGAACAAACAACCCTATTTTTAAAATTGCCTCAGTGGGTGTTAATATTTCACTTTAATCCTAAACAACCATTATTATGAAACGAAGCAGGATAAACTTTAATAACAGCAAAAGGGGTCTGTGCAGCGTTCCATCAGGCCTGATTATAACAACAAAAAGCATTCGGATGAAATCACTATCTAATAATTATTTATTACTGGCACTCCTGGTAATAACCTCATTTGGTTGTAAGAAATTTTTAGACCGTCCGCCATTGACGTCTGAAACCGACCTCACGGCCTGGGCTTCAGAAGACAATGTAAGGCTTTATGCCAATCAACACTACGAACGTTTTTTTCCGGGGTATGGGTTAGGATTTAGTACCACCGGTGCAGCTTTTATGGGCTACCAGTTTAGCGATGATGTTTTTTTAATGGGCAACCAGGGCAACTTTGCCCGCTCCGTGCCTAACAGCAGTATATGGGGAATGGTCACATTGCGATCCCTTAACCTCATGATTGACAGGATCCAGAATAAGATGAGTGGTATTTTATCCGAAGAAGCATATAATCACTGGATGGGCATCGGACGCTTTTTCAGAGGATTAGAGTACGCGTCATTAGCTACACGCTTTGGTGACGTGCCCTATTACGACCATGTTCCAAGCGATTTGGATAAGGATGATCTGTACAAACCAAGAACTTCCCGAAACGAGGTGATGGATGCTGTTTACGATGACCTGCGGTATGCTTTGCAGAATGTAAGAATAAATGATGGAGCGCTGTTTGTGAACAGATATGTGGTGGCTGGCTTTATTTCACGCGCTGCTCTTTACGAAGGAACCTGGCAAAAATATTATTACAACAATAATGAACGGGCCAATAAATTTTTAAAACTGGCAGAAGAAGCCGGGGATATAATTATTTCAAGTAACAGGTATGACATAGTAACAGACTTCAGAAGCCTTTTTGCTTCCAATTCGCTTGCAAACAATAAGGATGTAATCTTTTACAGAAACTATGACCCTGCTGTAAGTGTTACCCACTCTGTAGCATCGTATAACAACCTTTCTGAATCAATTGCATTCGGTCCCACTACCGATTTGCTGAAAAGCTTTATTTGCGTTGATGGAAATGTATGGCAGAACTCTGAAACACCCTCTGCTAACAACTTTGCAATATCAAAAATGATTGTCTCCAGGGATTCGAGGCTGGAAGCATCATTTTATAACAAAGCTACAGTAAAGAACAGGGCATCCTACTGGTATGTTACCAAGTTCATACCCCGGGACATCATCAAAATAGTTGAAACAACAGGTAATGTTCCCAACGAATTTTCAAGCAGCAGGAACGAAACTGATTATCCGGTTTTCCGTTATGCAGAGGCTTTACTGAACTGGATAGAAGCCAAAGCAGAACTTTCCACCATTGGAGGAGGTGCTGTTACCCAGGCAGATATAGATATTTCCATCAACAAAATACGAAACAGGCCTTTAGCCCAGGATGCCATTGATAAGGGCGTGGTAAAGACAGCGGCATTAAATATAAACGCGCTCCCTAATGATCCTGCACGTGACCCCTCAGTACCTGCCTTGCTATGGGAAATAAGAAGAGAAAGGAGAATGGAACTGGCCTTCGAACATTCGCGTTTTGAAGACCTTAAACGCTGGTCAAAATTAAATTATATGGAAACAGATACTAAAAAAGACTTGCTTTCAGGTGGCTGGGTTAATTTTCCAACAGAACTTCCAGACGAGTTAAGTACGACCAAAGTAGGCCAGATAGCAGTGGTTTCCTTAACAGGAACAGAAACAGTGTACAGTGGCACCAATGCATCGGCAATGAACGGTTTTTATAAAGGTACCAATACAAATGGAAGGCTGCCCTTCTTAAATCAGCCCGGAGTAAATCCTTATCTGACCCCTGTAGGAAGAAATGAAATAGACGACTATACAAGTAAAGGATATACTTTGGCTCAAACCGAAGGGTGGCCACAGAATTAACGCGTAAAGAAATTCTTAATCTGAAAATTAAAGAAAATGATATCTTATTATTTTAAATACAGGCTGATGCTTGCCACAGTGTTATTGGCAACATTATTTTCGTGTACCAAAGATTTTCCTTCAAACGTAGAATCTTCAGATGAAGTAGTGCTTCAGTCTATAAAAATTCTGAATGCCGGAAGCAATGGCAATACCGTGGTAGAAGGTGCAATAGATGAAAATACAAAAAACATTTCCTTTCCCCGGCTTGATCCCGAAACCAACTTTGAGGCGCTCAGATTTGAAGCTGCCATGTCTAATGGAGCTAAATTAGACCAGGACAGCTACCAGTTCATTTTTGGAGAAGGGGTATCTTCGCAAACAGGGATTATTAAAGTAGTTAATAACAAACGCTTTCGCGAATACAGGGTAATACTCAGATTAAATGTACCGGTTTATGGCGCTGATTTTACCAAGCCGCTGATTTATGATTATACGAATAACGAATTAGGCAATCCCATTTATCCAACCTACACCGGGGCTACTACCAGGGGTTCAGGATTTGACGGAGAGCATGTACTGATTGTAACCAGGGCTGCAGGAGGGTCGCATCTGTTAAAAATTTCAGATCTGAGAAATAACGTAATTACGCCTATATCGTTAAATCTCACAGGTGTAAGCGGCGGAACCTTTCCTGTTAATGTGGGGGCACAGGTAAACGGGCATTCCTATATCGCAAACTTATCCGGAAACTCTGCCGCTTCACCAATAAAAATTTATCATTGGCAGGATCCTACAGCAGTTCCAGAGCTAATAACTACAATTAATGTACCGGATGGGGGCGTGAGAATCGGAGATAATATGTCTGCCAATCTTGATGCCAATGGAAACGGATACTTTTACTTTGGGGACAATGCTGCTACAAAAGTGATCCGATTAAAAGTCACCAATTACACTACTATTTCGGATCCATTTGTATTTGCCAGCCTTACCGGTTCAAGTTACACGATGTCTTTTAATAGAGTTGGTAATACTTCCGATTACATTTATACCGGTTACGATGCACCAATTAGAGTTGCTAATGAATCAGGTACCGTTTCTTATGCCTTAAGT
>DAOLFI010000396.1:0-4232 GCA_035326385.1 Niabella sp. | reverse complement strand
GATTATCAGCTACAGCTTCAAACAAGCCATTAGGCAATACTTTAATGACTTCCGTGCGACCTATCTGCCCACGCCGGGTAAGTTTATATCCCATAGCAGAAAGGCTGTCCGCAGCGGTATCGGAAAATCCTTTTTCTATAAATACTTCATCGGGTAACCATTGGTGGTGGAACTTAGGTTTATTTACAGCATCACTTGTGGTCATTTTAAAATCAATGATATTCACAATGGTTTGAAAAACCGATGTAGGTATGGTAGTGCCTCCGGGTGTTCCCACTACAAGGAAAGGTTTTTTATTCTTTAATACAATCGTCGGCGACATAGAGCTGAGCATCCTTTTACCTGGTTCTATGGCATTGGCCCTGCCACCTACTGCGCCAAACAGGTTAGGCGATCCCGGCTTGGCACTGAAATCGTCCATTTCATCATTTAATAAAAAACCGGCGCCGCCCACCACGGTCCTGCTGCCATAATTATTATTTAAGGTAGTAGTAACGGAAACCGCGTTGCCTTCATTGTCAATAACGCTTAAATGCGTGGTTTCTTCGCTTTCGTAACCTGCTACTATACCTTCAACTGTTTCTCTGCTATTACCTGCTTTTCCGGGTACATAATCTTTCATTCTTTCTTTTAGGTAGGCGCTGCCTGAAAGCTGCGTTACGGGCACTTTATAAAAATCAGCATCGCCCATGTATTTGGCCCTGTCGGCATAAGCCCTGCGTTCAACCTCTGTCATCAGCTGTACCGATGCTGCAGTTTGAAATCCCATTTTGCCTATATTGAATGGTTCTGTCATTTTCAGCATCTGCTTAAGCAATAAGCCGCCGCTGCTGGGCATAGGCATACCAATAACAGTATATCCTTTATAGGGAAATACCAAAGCTTCCCGGAATTTCGCTTTGTAGTTCTTCAGGTCTTCTAAAGTTATCAGTCCTTTTCCCCGCTGCATTTCGGCTACGATCAGGGCCGCTGTTTCTCCCTCGTAAAACCCTTTTGCACCATTGTTGCTGATCCTTTTGAGAGTGGCAGCCAGATCTTTCTGAACAAGTGTATCGCCTTCTTTCCACAATCCCTCTTTCACAAATACCGGTTGCTGTGTATTATATTTCTGAAAAGCACTTTTAGAGCCATTCAGTGCAGCCGCTTCGCCCCTGGTAATGGCAAAACCTTTTTCTGCCAGCTCAATAGCAGGCTGTATCAGGTCTTTCATAGGGAGCCTGGCATACCGGTGCGATGCAAACAATCCTGCAACAGTTCCGGGAACACCGCTGGATAAATGCCCGTAAAGGCTTTTTTCACTGTTGGCATTTCCTTCATCATCCAGATACATATCTCTGTGGGCAGCTGCAGGGGCCATTTCCCTGTAATCTAAAGCTATTGTTTTTTTGTCCCCGGAAACAGCTACCATAAAGCCGCCGCCGCCAATATTACCGGCGCCGGGATAAACAACTGCCAATGCCCATTGGGTGGCAATAGCGGCATCAAAAGCATTGCCGCCTTTTTTAAGCATCAGCAGCCCTGCTTTGCTGGCCAGCGGATGGGCAGATACTATTGCTCCGTTTTTGCATAAGGTTATTTTGGTACTGCTATAGTTGAACGCATTATCCTGTGCCTGTGTATAAAAAGATAAGATCAGGGTAAAAAACAGTAAGTAACAGCGCATATATTTTTTGTGGGAAGATAAAAACAATATGTCAAACAAAACAGGCATGATCATTTTAAGCCCTGTCAGTCATTTCAGGTTAAATCCGTATTTTTCTCCCGTCAAAAGAGAAATATACATTATCCTTTTATTTACCTGTATTATGCCTGGGTTAAAAACAAAAACCTCACATTCATGGAATCGTTGCCAGGAGCGGCAGCCCTGATTATCGGAAGCGTATTACTGGCCTGGCTCTGCCTGAAGTTATATGATGAGCCGGTGCGTAAATATCTGACAAAACGGCTTTTAAAAATGAAATAGGCATTTCCCCTGCTGATAAATGCCGTTTTTTGGAAAAGTTTTTGCATTTTTGCACAAACCGGCCTTTATCTACATGAAGATGAATATTTATAATTCCTTATTGGAAAAAAAGAAAAATGCGCAGAAGTCATTCTCCGTGTTAATAGATCCGGATGGAGTTACAGCGTCTTCACTCGAAAAACTGGTTGATCTGTCTGTTCGGGCAAAGGTGGATTATTTTTTTGTAGGGGGCAGTCTGGTTATTTCCAATCATTTAGATGAAGTGGTGCAGCAATTAAAAGCCAGCTGCGATATACCCGTTATATTGTTTCCGGGTAGCCCGTCACAGGTAAGCAAGTATGCTGATGCGCTCTTATACCTCTCTCTTATTTCCGGCAGAAATCCTGAATTACTGATTGGCCAGCATGTGGTGTCGGCTCCTTTTGTAAAAAAGAGCGGTCTGGAGATCATGCCTACCGGTTATATTGTGGTAGATGGCGGTGCACCTACAACGGTTTCTTATATCAGTAATGCAGCCCCTGTTCCCTCTGATAAAAATGAAATAGCTATGTGCACAGCGGTTGCAGGCGAAATGCTGGGTATGAAGCTCATTTATATGGATGCCGGCAGCGGGGCAAAAACACCTGTTACCGAAAGTATGATACAGGCTGTGGCAGAGAACGTGGAAGTTCCTGTTATTGTGGGAGGAGGTATTACCGACCCTGAAAAGGCCTACCTGAACTGCAAAGCAGGCGCTGATGTTATTGTAATTGGTAATGCTATTGAAAAAGACCCCTCTCTTATTACCGAAATGAGCCAGGCTATTCACGCTTCTTACAAGGTGCATGGTTAGTGAGGAAGTCGGAAAGCCCGTAGACAGAGGATAGTGTATTAATAGTTATTCAATGTTGATATCAATGAGTATTGAAAGTTGAGTATTGATTGTTGAATATTAATAATCCATGCCTGACCAATCATTCGGGCAGGAATATTCAATACGCAATAATCAATATTCAGTTAAACAGAAATGGAGCAGAAAATATATTAACAAATAAAAAGTGCTCATTTTTCAGAACATGACATTCCCGCTTTTAGCCTTCAGCATTTCTGCTTTTAGCTTCCAGCCTTCAAACAATTATTCCTTTCTTCTGTTAATCATATAATCAAATAAATAAGATTCAGATAATGGAGTTAGGTATAGGAATGTTTGGTGATCTGCAGATGGATACCAATGGAAAACCACAACCTGCACAGCAGCGGTTACAGGAAATTATTGAAGAAATAAAGCTGATGGATGAAGTGGGTCTCGACTTCTATGGCATAGGAGAGCACCACAGGCCTGATTATGCCGTTTCAGCTCCTGAAATAGTTCTGGCTGCAGCATCAACCGTTACTAAAAATATTAAGCTGGGGAGCGCGGTTTCTTTGCTCAGCTCTTCGGACCCGGTAAAGTTGTACCAGAGCTTTGCAACTATTGATCTTATTTCAAACGGCCGTGCCGAACTAATGGCGGGGCGGGGTAGTTTTATAGAATCTTTTCCGCTTTACGGGCAGGACCTGAAAGATTATGATGCTTTATTTGACGAAAAGCTGAGGTTATTATTACAGATCGATCAGCAGCATCCTGTTTCGTGGAAAGGAAAATTCCGCCCCGAGCTTAAAAATCAGATGGTGCTGCCCAGGGCACTGAATGATCATTTAAAAATATGGGTGGCTGTTGGCGGAACACCGGAATCAGTAGTACGGGCTGCTACGCTTGGTTTACCTGTAATGTTTGCTATAATAGGAGGTAACCCGGCGCAGTTTAAACCTTTGTTCGAATACAATAAAGCCATTTATCAGCAATCTGGTCATGATATGAATGCTTTTGAAGTAGGTGTTCATATTCACGCATTTTTTGGTGAGGACAGTAGCGAAACAGCTGAATATTATTACCCGGTTTATGCTGCTCAAATGGATAGAATAGGGAGATCAAGAGGCTGGCCGCCCTACCAGCGTGCACAGTATGACAGGGGACGTGGCAAAGGCGGGCATCTGATCATTGGTGATGCCAGCGAAGCGATTGATAAGATACTGGAACTGCACGACATGTTTGGACTAACACGTTTTTCCGCTCACATGGATGTAGGCGCACCTTCTCACGAAAGGATGATGAAATCCATTGAAGTTTTTGGAACTAAAATAGCACCGAAAGTGAGGGAAGCGTTGGGGAGTAGTAAGTAGTAAATAGTAAATAGGAAGTAGGGGTAGCTTTAAGGCTAAAACTTAAACCTCTCACGCAGGTCTCCCG
>DAOLFI010000395.1:0-4238 GCA_035326385.1 Niabella sp. | reverse complement strand
GTGTACCTTACTTAGGCAACCCGGAAGTGATATTTTCGCGGGTAACAGAAATAGGCGGCCAGCTCACAAAAGACGTGCCCATGCATGCAGCGCCTTATTCTTTGAACGGCTGGAACACCTACGGGCTTACACAAAAGCAGGCAGATGCTTATGCTATGAGTGATGGAAGCGATATGCCGCTCAACCCCAGGGTTTCGGGCTTTACCGACAATGCTGATTCTCATAAGCCATTAGCGGGGAATGTTTCCTTACAATATGCCAACCGTGAACCACGCTTTTATGCATCAGTAGCTTATAACGGCAGTATATGGTATCGCAACAGCGTTCTCCGCGCCGAAGACAGGGTAAAGCAGATATTTTATTACAGGGGACTGGCAGATGGCAAGCAGCCGGCCTCCCCCGAATTTTATATAAGAACCGGTATCGGTATTAAAAAATATGTAAACCCGCTTGATGCAGATTTCAGAAGCACGCCGGAAGGTGCATATAACGTTCCTAAAACAGAGCCGGCCATCAGGTATGCAGAGGTATTGCTGATTTACGCCGAAGCTATGAACGAACTGGGCGGAGCTTATAATATACCTGCCTTTGATGGAGGCGGTACCATTGCCGTAAGCAGGAATGTTGCTGAAATGAGCAAAGCCATCAGCCAGGTAAGAATAAGAGGAGGCGTGCCGGATTATGACAACAGCATATATGCCTCCAAAGACCTTTTAAGAAAAAGTATTAAAAGGGAGCGCCAGATTGAACTGCTGGGTGAGAATCACCGTTATTTTGATTTAAGGAGATGGAAAGACGCCCCAGTAGAAGAAGCCACCCCGGTAATGGGCTGTAATATGGATATGACGGCTAACCAGCGGGATATATTCCACACGCCGGTTATCATTGCTTCTTTGCCTACCATTTTTGTAAAGAAAATGTACCTGTGGCCCATACCGCACGAAGAGCTGAGGAGAAACGTAAAATTAACCCAAAATCCCGGATGGACAACCCCTTATTAATCAACAATCTGTTTTAAATATGAAACAAAAATATTTATATATCCTGCTGTTGGGCGTTCTGGCGCTGGCCTGTAATAAAGAATGGGAAGACGAGCTGTTTGTGAAGGATGTGGCTTTTGTAAAGAATGGTGTGGTACCGGTATATGCCAGGTACCAGTCTTCGGGCGGCACTGTTACACTAAAAGTACCAGTGGTGTTAAGCGGCAGCACAGCCAATACAGAAGACGTGCAGGTAACTTTGGATCTGGATACTGATACCCTGCAAAACCTGAACTTTGACCGGTTCAGGAACAGGCAGGACCTGTATTTTATTCCCCTGCCAGAAGCTAATTATTCCTTTAGTTCCAATACCACTACCATCCCTAAAAATTCAAGCACCGGTTATTTTAACCTGAATCTTAAAATGGAAAATATGGATATGTATTATAAATATATCCTGCCGGTGAAGCTGGTGTCTGCTTCTACATATAGTGTTTCTCCGCGCCGGTGGTATAAGAAATCGCTGATGCAGATCATTCCTTTTAATGACTATTCCGGTCGCTACTCAGTACCGGGCCAGGTAAGAAGAACAGAAGGCAATGAACCAGCTCTTACTACGCCTACGCGCACTGCATGGGTAATAAATGAAAACACTGTATTTTTTTATGCAGGGGTAGTGGAAGAAGAGGCTTATGACCGGCTGAAGTATAGAATTTCTGCACGTTTTAACGGGGATGGCACCGTAACGCTCTCGGCAGCAGATCCGGCCATTAAATTTAAGCAGAACAGCGGAAACTATATTGTAGAAAAAAGAATGGACGATGTACAGCCCTACCTGCAAAGAACCTTTACCACTATGAACCTGGAATATGAGTATGAAGATATCACTAATCCTGATTTTCCGCTGCGCTACCGGTTCTCCGGGGCTATGGTGCTGGAAAGGGTTCGGAACATCCAGATACCCGAAGAAGACCAGCAGGTAGTGATAGATAGTGATATGTATTAAAAACTGCTAAAAAGCAGATGACTGAAATTAAAAAGAATGAAATATAGTTTTATTACTGTGTCTGTTATGTTGTTGTCTGTAAGTATCTGGGCGCAAACTTCAAAGCCATCGCCTGGAAAATTTGAAGGTATTTGGCAGGTTACAAAGCAAAGAAGTATGGATAGCAGCAGTCAGTTTCAGTCGCCCGGAAGTAAGGATTTTAAGATATTTGATGCAAACGGAAATTTCAGGCATTTACTTTATGTAAGAGGGAAGTATACTGAGCTGTCTCATGGATCGATCAAACTGACATCAGATTCAACTTATACCGAAACATTACGGAAGCATTTGGCATTTCCGGGTGTTAAAGAAGGGAAGGTTATTTTTAAGTTTATAAATGATGATATGTTTTTAATGAAATGGTTAGTGGGATCTTCCAGTGGCGAAGAAGTATATGAAAAAGTAAAATAAGCATCGATTTAAAACCTCAAAGATCTATACTTACAGGTATTTTTTTTAATAGAACAAGTGTGTTTTATATAAATTCTTAATTAGCGTTTAAAACTAAAATTTTAAAATGGTTAAATTTCTCAAGCCCTTTGTAGCAGGTTTACTTGCAGTTTGCTCTTTGGCAGGCAACGCCCAAATCCGTAAAGCGCCTGCGTATCCTCTCATTACCCACGATCCTTATTTAAGCATCTGGTCCTTTACCGATGAATTGCATGCCTCAGCAACCAGGCACTGGACCGGTGCAGATCAGTCTGTTACCGGTTATGTAAAGGTAGATGGTAAAGTGTACCGCTTCCTTGGCTCCGAATCAAAAGCTTACGATGTGCTGCTGCCGGCATCCGAAGATAAAACCTATAGTGTGAAATATACCAATACTGCGCCACAGGGCAATTGGTACGAACCTGGCTATAACGACAGCAAATGGAAGCAGGGCACCGCGCCCTTTGGCGATGACAAAAGCATTGCCAAAACACCGTGGAAGTCGGAAGACCTGTGGGTAAGACGGGAATTTACAATGGCCGGTGCCATAGATGATGTTTACCTGAAGCTAAGCCACGATGATAATATAGTTGTTTATTTAAACGGTAAAGAAATTTTTTCAAAAGAAGGCTGGGTACATAAATATATATACGTACCCTTGAAAAACGCTTCCTCTCTAAAAAAAGGGAAAAATGTATTGGCTGTTCACGTCAGGAACACAGCCGGGGGCCGGCACCTGGACTTTGGGCTGGTAAAAGAGCGGAAAAACTTACCGGCCATTATTGATAATGCTGTGCAGACAAATGTGGAAGTAAAAGCTACCCAGACTATTTATGATTTCTCCTGCGGCCCTGTTGATCTGAAAGTTACCTTTACATCTCCGCTTATATTGACGGATCTTGATCTGCTGGCCAGACCGGTATCGTACATCAGCTTCGATGCGCGGTCAAAGAATGGTACGGCTCATGCAGTGGAAGTGCTGCTCAATACCTCGTCCGGGCTGGCTGTAAATACGCCTGCACAGGAAGTGGTGGCCAATATGTATTCCGCAAAGGGATTGTCTGTTTTAAAAGCAGGTACCACCTCGCAGCCGGTACTGGCTAAAAAAGGCGATGACCTTCGTATTGACTGGGGATATGTATATGTAGCCGTGCCGCAGAGCAGCAGCAATACGCAGTTCTTAGCCAGTTCAGAATCTTCGGTATTAGCAGGCTTTATAAAAGGAGGAAGCCGGCCTGCAGCCGCTAAGCTTACAGGTAAGCAGCTTTCGCTTGCTACTGTTATCAACCTGGGTAAAAACAGTCAGTCATCAGCAAAGATTTTATTGGGATATGATGATATATGGTCGATACAATATTTTGGCCAAAACCTGCGTCCCTGGTGGAACCGGAACAATGACTCAAACATGGATGAGCAATTGTATAAAGCCAATGCTGAATATGCAACTATTTTGAGCCGGTGTAATGAAACAGACCAGATAATTTATAATGACGCGCTGAAAGCAGGCGGTGAAGAATATGCCCGCTTATGCGAGATAGCTTACAGGCAAAGTATTGCAGCACACAAGCTGGTACAAAGTCCGCAAGGTGATTTACTATGGCTTTCAAAAGAAAATTATAGTAACGGCTGCATCAATACCGTAGACCTTACCTATCCTTCTGCTCCATTGTATTTAGTGTATAACCCTGAGCTGGAAAAGGGTATGATGAACGGAATTTTCTATTACAGCGAAAGTGGCAGATGGAAAAAGCCATTTGCGGCACATGATATAGGTACTTACCCCA
>DAOLFI010000394.1:0-4245 GCA_035326385.1 Niabella sp. | reverse complement strand
TTTAAAAAATTACCACCCCCTTTTTCGGTTCCTTCCGCAAATATATCCCCCCCCCCGCCTGTATAACTGAACTTCAGCGCATTGCCCAGCAGGTTTCGCAGCACTACGGCAACCTGGTCAGAGTCTGCAAATAATATAATACTTTCAGGCACATTAATACGTACACTGATTTCTTTTTGCTGCAACATGAACTCAAAAAAGAGAACCACCTCATTTACCATATTTATTAGAGGAAAATGATCTGGCGTTGTTCTGATGCCGCTCATGCCGGAGGAGCTCCAGCGCAACAGCACGTCCACTGTATTATTCAGGTGGCTTACCGTTTTGTGAAGTGACTCAGTGGCTGCTGACATATCTTCTCTTTCCAGAAGACCGCTACGGTACATGTCCAGCGTTTTCTCCAGGCTTAATAATGGGCCTCTTATATCATGAGAAACAATGGAGAACAGTTGTTCCTTATCCTTGTTCATTATTATTAAATTCTGTTGCTTTGCTTCTATTTCCCGCTGATAATCCGACTGGATATGTTTAAAAAAACCAACAGACACAATAATAAGCAGTAAAGAAAAAATCACCACTATATATATACGCGACGCTGAAATCTGGGCTTCACCGGGTATCCCGATATTGAAATTAAGGACAACCAGGATTGCAGTAACGATCAGAATACTAAGTATACCAATGAGCCACTTTTTATCAAATACAAGAACAGCTATTACAAGGGTTCCAATCAGGCTATATTCGGCTCCATTATGATAAAACAGCCCTGACACTGTGTAAATAATGATAGAAAAAGATATTCTTATAAGCTTGGCGCTATGATATAACCTGTATCTATGCATCAGAAAAAATAATAGTAGCGAAACAAAGTTCGCCAGGTTCAGCGCCACAAGTAAGCTCCTGTTCTGGATAATATTAATAGCAAGAAACAGTACAACAACCGGGATACATATTAAGGTCAGGATATTTAACATTCTTATCCGCCTTGATTCTATTATAGGCAGACCGGGGTGCACACCTGTATTTATTGCATGGTTTAAGTAGCGTAGCATCAATAAGTGGTTTTAGTTTCCTGCCATTCTCTCCAAGGGCTTTAAGTAGCGCTAAAGATAGTATTATCCGTATGTTTTTGAGAAATATTTAAAACAACTTAAACAAGTGTAACATTCTTTGCAATTTTGCGATTATTATATAAAAGCAGCAATAAATATTGAATCTTTCGGCCGAAATAATAACATTAGATGAGCAGGTAGAACTTTGTCGTGAAGGTGACCGGCAGGCGTATTATCATATTTATAACCGGTATGTCCGGCCTATGCTAAACAGCAGCATGCGGGTATTAAATAACCTGGCAGATGCAGAGGATGTGGTTCAGGAAGCATTTATTGATGCCTTCAACAGCCTCGAAAGGTTTACTTACAAAAGCTCTTTCGAGGCATGGTTGAGAAGGATTGTGATCAACAAATCTATAAGCCTGCTGCGCAAAAGAAAAATAAAATGGGTGGATACAGAGGTAGCTAATATTAATATCGGCACAGAAGAGGAGATAGATGAAGATCATTTTAATGCTGATATAGAGAAAATAAAACAGGCTATTGCCACACTACCTGAAAATTACAGGGTGATATTTAACCTGTTTGTCATTGACGGGCTGAAGCAGGAAGAAATTGCCACATTGCTGAATATCTCTCATAATAATGTACGAACCATTTATCACCGTGCCCGGAAAAAAGTGATAGATAATGTAAACGCAATACAATGAGTAAGAAATTAGAGGATTTTATACAAAATAACAGGGATGCATTTGACAGCTATCAGCCATCTGATGCTTTGTGGCAGCGTATTGAAAAAAAGCTGGATGCACCGGAAAATGAAAAAAAGGCGAAAGTTTTCCTTATAAAAAGCTGGATGAAAATAGCCGCTGCTGTAGTAGTTATTCTTACTACCGCAACTATTTTTTATACGCTTAATAAAGGCGGAACAACAATGCCCGAACCTGTTATAGCCGGTAATGACGGCTCTGATCATTTGGATAGCAGCGCTCCCGGGAGTACACCCTCACTGGCTATAAACAGCGATACTCCCATGCGCCATCCAGGTATAGCAGATAGTAAAAAAGGAATGGATGAAAGACCCGCTCCCGCTGTTAAAGAAGAGGAAGAGCTATATCATTATACAAGACTTATCGAGATAAAGCAGGAGCAGATGCAGGCTTTGAAGAAAAACGAGCCTGAGCTATATAAAGAGTTCTCGAAGGACATAGAGATGCTTGAAACATCATACGATGCTTTAAAAGCACAGTTAGAAACCGGCATCAATAGTGAAAAGCTGCTGGAAGCTATGATTGGCAATTTAAAAATGCAAACAGATCTGTTAAATACACAATTGAATATTTTAAAGCAAGTACACCGTAAAAACAACAAACAAAATGAAAAAGATTATAAAAGCTTATAGCCTCCTGCTTTTGCTGACAGCCCTGATGCTGACAGCACACGCAAATGATGGTGAAAAAAATAAAACCTACTCAAAAACCTATTCGCTGCGCAATAACCAGGAGGTAAAAATCAGCAACAAATTTGGGAAAGTAACTGTAAACAACTGGAACAGGAAAGAAGTGAAAGTAGATGTCAGCATTACTGTATATTCCAATGATGACAGGATAGCACAAAACATTATCGACAATATCAATATTGAGAGCAATGAAAGTGATCACATTAGTTTTACCACCAGGTTCTCCGGCAGCAATAACAACAAAGGCAGGAATACAAAAATGCAGGTGAATTATATAGTTTACATGCCATCATCAAACCCGCTTTCTGTTAAAAATGAATTTGGAGATACTTATATACCAGACTGGGCAGGGGATGTTAATATAGATCAGGCCTTTGGCAACATTGAAACAGGAGCATTACCCAAAGCAAAGGATATTAAAGTAAAATTCGGTTCGCTTATCTCCAAAGCAATAAGTGATGGTAATATGAAAATATCTTATTCCGACTTAAAAATTGACCGTATGTCCGGGAACATAACCAGTAAAATTGATTTTTGCAAAGGCACAGAGCTCGGATTAGAAAACAAGCTGCAACGGCTTGATATGAAAATATCCTATTCTGATGTTACATTGCGTGTTTCGCCTTTATCAGATGCTGCTTTTACTATAAGCACCAGCTTTGGCGACCTTAAAAACAGCAGCAAGATCAACCTAACCGATGAAACCAGGGAAAAAAAGCATGGCCCAACATTCAACAAAAAGTATAGCGGTACAACAGGCTCAGGAAAAGCAGTAATTAATATCAGCAACAGCTTTGGAGATATTCTGCTGAAATAAAGGACAAAGAAATGCCCCCGGATGCCGGGGGCGATTTCATATACCTAATCGATTGCTTGACAAAGTTTTATTTTACAAAAGCATGTTTATATCCCTGTACACGGTTCCATGCACCTCTTGTAAAATCAGGTATCAGCACAGGCGCACTGCCATTTTCCAGGGAAATAGCAGTAAGTTCGGTAAGGCAGCACCACTCCGCCAGATCATACACATCCATATCCAGCGGAAGGCCGTTTTGCAAACAGTAGGCCAGGCGATAATCCATAATAAAATCCATACCACCATGTCCGCCAACTTTTTTGGCAGTTTCCTCCAGCTCCTGGTGAATAGGATGTTTATATTTTTTCATCAGCGCCTCTTTAACCTCTTTACTTGTAAAGCTGTGTGCATTCAGTTTTTCGTGATTGGGCGTTATATCAGATGCTACCTGTTCTGCTTCCAGCGCATATCCTTCAACAGGATATTTATTTGCAAAACCTTTTGTGCCGGTTAACTGATACATACGTGAGTAAGGACGGGGTGTCATTACGTTATGCTGTATCTGCATGGTTTTACCATTCTGGGTTTTGATCATAGTAATGGTCTGATCGCCGTTCTTAAACTCAGCAGGCTCTTCTCCTTTCAGCTTTTTCCACTCATCACGGCCATTAAATGATCTTGTATCAACAGAAACCAGGTAATTCATTTTATCACCCCTGTGAATATTCAAAGCCTGGCAGATGGGACCAATACCATGTGTAGGATATACATCGCCGCGATAATCTTTGTTATAATCCAAACGCCAGTTGTTCCAGTAATCATTCCAAAACTCTGACAGGTTATGAATATAGGCACCCTCTGCATGTATCACTTCTCCAAAAAGACCTTTCTGCGCCATGTTTAATGTAGTAAGCTCAAAAAAGTCGTATACGCAGTTT
>DAOLFI010000393.1:0-4250 GCA_035326385.1 Niabella sp. | reverse complement strand
GCTTGGTGAGCAATCCCAGCGAGCGGGAAATGGAGGACCTGGTACAAAAAGCACATATCAATATACTTCCTGGTTTTAACAAAAATGTTACCGGCGTACGGATTAAATTGCTGCATGCTTTATACAAGGGGAGGCATTGTGTAACCACGCCTGCTATGGTAGAAGGAACCGGATTGAAAGATGCCTGCCATATTGGTACTACGGCCAATGCAATTGCCTCTATTATTTCACAGCTTTATTATCTTCCTTTTGAGGAAGAGGAAGTAAAGCTCCGGAAAAGATTATTGGAAGATACTTACAACAACGACAAAAACATCGGGCAGTTTATAGATTATCTATGGTAGCGTTATCAATCACCCTGCCATCCTCTGTTTTAATAAGTCTTGCAGGATATTTTTTTACCACCGCATAATCGTGCGTAGCCATTACAATGGCAGCATTACTTTCTTTGGCAATAGATAAAAGCAGGCTCATAATCTCATCCGTAGTAACCGGATCAAGATTTCCCGTGGGCTCATCAGCCAGTATCAGCTTGGGACTGTTCAGCAGGGCACGGGCTATATCTACACGCTGCTGCTCTCCCCCGCTCATTTCAAAAGGCATTTTACGGGCTTTGTGCGTCAGGCCCACCTGCTCCAGCACTTTATTTATTTTTTCGTCCATCTCCTTCTTATCCTTCCAGCCGGTAGCTTTCAAAACAAATTTCAGGTTATCGGCCACGTTCCTGTCTGTCAGCAACCTGAAGTCCTGGAACACCACGCCCAGTTTACGTCTTAAAAACGGTACATCGCGCCAGTGCATATTTTTTAGCTGGTAGCCAGCCACAACAGCATCACCTTCTGTTAAAAGCAGGTCGCCATACAGGGTTTTCAGCAGGCTCGATTTTCCTGTTCCTGTCCTTCCTACCAGGTACACAAACTCTCCTTCCCTGACAGTAAGGTTTACTTCTTTCAGCACTAAATTATCGCCCTGGTAAATATTCGCGTTACTGATCTCTATAATCGGCTGCTGCATGATCTTTATTAATTGTAGGGTTGCAAAATAAGTGAAAAACCGCAATCAGAGGTATTCTAATTTGAACGAATGTATTTTAGATGGCAATATAAATAATCACAGATATTTATCATCATACAATAATACTATCAGATGGTTCGTTTATTCTTCCAAAGGCAAAATTGACAAACATTACTACTAATAGCAGGAAAAATTTCCAGTAAGACATTGCTATCCGGTATGAATGAAATGGCGCTAATGAGCGCTGGTATTGCGAAAGTGACCAAGGTACTCCCCATAAGAGAAGAATGAGGACAAGTATCAATAAAATCGCCCGGGTATTTCCCGGCTTTTGATCATTCGCGGTTTGCGTTCTTCTCTTTTTTAACCGGGGATATATCAGCAGGAAGAAAAAGGCCAGGTTAACGATAAAAACCGGCAACGCCCACGCATAATTACGGCGATAAAGATCGTTAATAACAGACTCCTTTACCGTTTCCTTTAAGTGACCATTTACTGACAGGCCTACTGCCTTCACAAGGTTTTGCGGCGCCGTACCTGTATTTGGTGTTTGCTCAATATAAAATGAAACAGAAGTTCCTTTGCTAATATTGATCCAGCTAAACCAGTCAAAGGACACCCGGTTATCTACAGCCGTGGTTTTTATAAATGTTTCCTCCCTGTTTTTTAATTTAAAAAGGGTTTGACTGTTATGCTTTACGATCCGGTTCTGAACGAAGTCGACCTTGCCGGAAACCGCAACAAGATTTTCCGAACTCCGGTTTAATGTAAGCATTAGGAGCAGCACAATGAGCAGACAGAAAACAATATTAATTACTGTAATTCGCTTTTTTATGAATAAAATAATACCATTGAAGATCATTTCCCGTCTTTTAATATGCTTTAGCGAATGTACATAAATCGCACAGTTAGATAATACTGTCAGACGGGGCAGCTATTGTTCCGGTACTCATGCATATTTTCCTCCGGGCCTGTGATAATTTCCTATCCACTATTTCCCTGTAATACTCTTTATCAGACGATCAATTATTTTTTATAACTAAAAAAATAGTTGTTAAACTAAATAATTAGTTTTACCTTGCTTTCAGAAAATTAAAATGAATGAAGCAATTAACAAAAGCCGAAGAGCAAATCATGCACATTTTATGGGATAACGGTCCACAATTTTTAAGAGAAGTGCTGGACGCTATGCCCGAGCCCAAACCCCATCAGAATACAGTAGCCACTATTTTAAAGATACTGGCAGAAAAAGATTTTGTTACTGTAAATGTATTCGGGCGGCAGCATCAATATGCAGCTGCAGTAAGCAAAGAGGCTTATTCAGGTAAAACTATAAAACAGATGGTGAAGGGATATTTTGAAGGCTCATTTGCCAATATTGTTTCTTTTATGGTAAAGGAAAATAATTTAAGCGTGGAAGAGCTGGAAACGCTGTTGCAGCAAATCAGGAAACAACAAAAAAAATAATTGTATGCTTACCTACCTATTACAAATGATGGCCTGCTCTGGCATCCTGTACGGGTACTACCACTTCTTTTTAAGAAATGAGCGGTTTCACCAGTATAACAGGTTTTACCTGCTGTTCTCTATTATGCTAAGCCTTGTACTGCCATTGATAAAAATACCGGTACAGGTAACGGAAGCAGATCCATCCAGCCCAATGTACCTGTTGGTAAGCTCGGGAGAAAATATAGTGATCACTGCCAAAGAAAAGTTTGATGTTTCTTCATTGGTATATATTCTTTACGGCCTTATTGTATTGTTATTACTTACCAGGCTTTTATTCGCGATCAAAAAAATTATCAGCATCAAAAGAAACTCGGCAACGGAGCAATTTGAAGATATACAGTTTATAAATACTGCACATGATGATGCCCCGTTTTCCTTTTTCAAATGGCTTTTCTGGAATAATAAAACCTCTTTACAATCTGCCGAAGGCGAGCAGATCTTTAAGCATGAAATGTACCACATCCGCAGCAAGCATAGCCGGGACCTTATTTTTATAGAAATAGTGCTGGCTGTATTTTGGTTTAACCCGTTTTTTTATCTGTACAGGAAAGAGCTGAAAATGATACAGGAGTTCCTCGCAGATAAGCATGCCGCAGAAGGATACGATGCCACATCTTATGCAGAGCTTTTACTGTTACGAGCATTAGGAAGCCACCAACGTCCATTAGTAAACCCGTTTTTTCATACCCAGTTAAAAAGAAGAATTGCCATGTTATTATCATCTAAAAAGCCACAGCACCAATGGCTGAGAAAATTATTGGTGTTACCTATAGCAGCAATCGTTATTGCGCTATTTGGATTTACGTATAAGAAAGAAATTAAGGAAGCGGTAGCCGCACTCCCTGAAATAACAAACAAAAAAATCAGCCCTTCAGAAGAACAGGGAAGCGCTTTAGAAAATGAGAGCATTCCTTTTGCAGATATTTTAGAGAAAAAAGACACTACACCTAAAAAAATCAATGCCACAGGAAAAGAAGTATCGGCTGAATATGTGACAGCTACGGATCGATATAGAAAATTGAATCCTATAACAGTAGTAGGATTCTCAGAACAGGAGGAGCCGAAGCGCATACTCAAAGAAGGTGAAGTGAAAATTGATGTGGAAGCAGGTTTTCCCGGTGATTGGAGCAACTTTTTAGAACGAAATATAGACGGGCAGATACCTACTGAAAAAGGCGCGCCTGCTGGTAACTATGAAGTACTGGTACGATTTACTATTAACGAAGACGGAAAAGTTTCGGATATCCAGCCATTAACCAATGAAGGTTATGGAATGGAAGATGAAGTAATCAGGATATTGCGGAAATCGCCTGATTGGCGCCCGGCTTTAAATAACAAAGAAGGAGAAGCCAAAGAAGTCAAATCCTATCGTATACAACCTATCAATTTCCAGGTAGTGCGGGAAGTAAAAAAAGAAAATGCGCAAATGGAACCAGTTGCAGCTGTAAATAAAAGAGAGCCGGAAATCTTCACTAAAACAGAAATTGAGGCCCAATACCCTGGCAACTGGCGCAATTATCTCGAAAAAAACCTTAATGGTCTCGTACCTGTGGATAATGGTGCAAAACAAGGTACCTATACCACAGTTGTGCAGTTTATTGTAGATAAAGATGGCAATACAAGCGATTTTAAAGCGCTTACCACTCATGGACACGGAATGGAAGAAGAAGCACTAAGAGCTATTAAAGCATCCGGTAAATGGAAACCTGCCATTCAAAATGGCAGGG
>DAOLFI010000392.1:0-4252 GCA_035326385.1 Niabella sp. | reverse complement strand
AAAGAGGGATTTTTGCCTAATGACGAACCCTTTCTTTGGTTTCATCATGATGTCTTTTCCCGGAAAACCAGGGGTGCTTATGATAGCATAGCGCCTGACATATCTCGTCCTGAAGACAGTAACTACGGTCCAGAAGCGGAACAGCATGACCGGCTGCACAAAGCTATGCTATATAACAGGGATGCGGCTTTAGCATCGGCAAGCTGGGGAAAATTTCAATTAATGGGCTATAACTATGAACTGGCAGGGTTTTCATCCTTACAGGACTTTATCAGTGCTATGTACAAAAGTGAAAGGGAACAGCTCAAAGCTTTTATACACTATCTGAAAAATCTGTCGCTGGATGAGGATCTACGAAACAGAGACTGGAAGGCTTTTGCCTCAAAATATAAAAATATTAAGGAGCAGGAAGCCTTCCTAGTCATGCTGACTGATGCTTATTCAAAATACAAGCGCTAAACAGCAGATATTAATTCTTAATATCTTCTTTTATTTCCTTTGCTTTGTCGCCCACTTTCTGAGCTCCTTTTTTAATAGCCTGGCCTACATCCTGCGCCTTATCTTTCGTGGCATCTGCCGCCTTTTCCACGCCTTGTTTAGTAGCTTCTGCTGCATCCTTCACCCCTTCTTTAGTTGCATCGTATCCTTTTTCAACAGCATTGCCTGTAGCATCTGCAGCATTAGTAACGCCACGCTTAGTAGCATCCCACGCGTTCTCTATAGCAGCTCCTGTCCTGTCAAAAAAGTTACCGGTTTTACTAACCCGCTCTCCCTCTTCTATTACAATTACTTTCCCATCCTTATTTACAATATCGCCATTGGTTTTAACAATAACGCCATTATCCAGCGTCATATCTTTTTCAATAGCCACCCATGTACCATTTGAAAATACCACTAACTGCCCATCCTTCCTTATTATATCACCTTCTGTATAATCATACGTAACGGTTTCAACCGGAACAGTGTCCGTCTCCAGCGAAGCACCATTTTGATTGTTGTCAGAAGCATTGTTGCATGAGGCAGCAACCGCTGCCATTACTGTAATGATCAATAGTTTTTTCATTTGTTTTAGTTTTATATCAGGCGCCTGGTAATGAGCCGGATACTTGTTAACGAATAAAATATCTGATACTTTAATATCCTCTTTTTTGTTTTTCTTTTTTATCTACAATTGCTCCTACGCCAGCCCCGGTAGCAGCACCAATAACACCACCTACTACGCCACCGCCTACGCGGTCTTTTTTATTAGCCACTGCGCCTATAACAGCGCCCGATGCAGCACCTACTATCGCACCCTTGGCCGTATGGCTCATGCCTTTTTTTCGCGGAGCCTGCTGAACGGGTGCAGAGGCCGTACCGGAGCCTGCATTTCCATTGTTGCTTCCGCTACTTCTGTATGTGGTATTGCTCTTAGTACTGGAGCTTCTTGCTGAAGATGCTTTCCTTGGCGTTACTGCCGCTGCTACTGCAACAGCTTTTTCATTTTCTTTTAACTCATTTTCAGCTTCTATCCTTTCCCGGATCTCTGTTTCCATCTTCCATTTCTGGTATTCAGCCAATCCTAATGTATCCTGCACCTGCACATCACCTGTTTCTGCATCTTTTTTCCGGCTGGTACAGGCCACAAGCAAAACAGTGATTAATAAAGCTATTATTGATAAAATATTTGCTTTCTTCATAAAACGGATTTAATTAGTAAATATATTCTCCTGCTATAGACAAAAAACTATGCCAAAGAAGTTGCGTATAAATCCTAAAAAAATCTTAATTGAAGAAAGCCTAAAATTAAAAAGCCACCTGCAGAGGTGGCTTTTTAAACATTTTTATGTAACAGATCAAATCAGATAATCTTCTCAACCTGCATGTAATTCAGCTCTACAGGCGTTGAACGTCCGAATATTTTTACAATTACTTTTAATTTCTTCTTTTCATCATTCACTTCTTCAATAATACCGTTAAAGTCATTGAAAGGTCCTTCAACAATCTTAATTGTTTCACCAACAATATAAGGCTCTACCATGCTTACGCCACCTGCCTCATTCATTTCGTCCATGCGGCCCAGCATCTTATTCACTTCTGCTTTACGGAGGGAAATGGGATTATCTTTTCCCAGGAAATGAATCACACTATTAGTACCTACTATCAGGTCCCTGAGATCATCGCTCATTTTACCATCCAGCACTTCAACCATCACATAACCAGGATAATAGTTTCTTTCACGCATTACTTTTTTTCCGTTCTGCACTTTATAAACCTTTTCCACGGGGAGAAACACCTGTTTTACCAATTTTTCAAAAGGGCTGCGGGCAATTTCTTTATCCAGGTACTCCTTAACCTTCCGCTCCTTGCCGCTGACTACGCGCAATACATACCATTTGGTATCCGGTTGCGGAGTCTCAGCGGCTGTATTTTCAACAATGTTCTCTGCCATTTCTCTTAGCTATATAAAAGTTTGTATAAGAAATTAAGGCCACCACCTGCTACAAAGTCCATTAACCAAACCATAAGTGTGATAATGATAGTAGCAACCAATACAATCATAGTAGACTGCTGTAAATGCGCCCAGTTGGGCCAGGTTACTTTTTCTGCCAGCTCTTTGTAGCTATCCTTTAAATAATTGCCGAATTTATTCATCTTTTGATGAGTTTATGGTTCATAGCAAAGAAACAACATGTATCTATAAACAATGAACTTTTTAATAAGCACGGGCACAAGGATTCGAACCCTGATCAACGGTTTTGGAGACCGCTATTCTACCATTGAACTATGCCCGTAATAAAGACAATAGTCATTAGTCAATAGTCCATAGAAACACAGACCGTTGACCAATGACTCTTGACTATTTTGATTTATAGCCATGGACCATTGACCATGAACTATAGACTTATTTAATGATCTCAGTCACCTGACCGGCACCTACTGTACGGCCACCTTCACGGATCGCGAATTTCAAACCTTTTTCCATCGCAATCGGAGTGATCAGCTTTACAGTTAATGTAGTGTTATCACCAGGCATGATCATTTCTGTACCTTCTGGTAAAGAACACTCTCCTGTTACGTCAGTTGTACGGAAGTAGAACTGAGGGCGGTATTTCTGGAAGAATGGAGTGTGACGGCCACCTTCGTCTTTGCTTAATACGTAAACCTCAGCTTTAAATTCAGTATGAGGAGTGATAGAACCTGGTTTACAGATTACCATACCACGACGGATCTGAGTTTTCTCAATACCACGTAATAATAAACCTGCGTTATCTCCGGCTTCACCTTCATCCAATATTTTGCGGAACATTTCCACACCTGTTACAGTAGAAGTTAATGGTTTTTCCATTAAACCTACAATCTCAACAGGCTCACCGGTTTTGATTTTACCTCTTTCAATACGTCCTGTAGCCACTGTACCACGACCTGTGATTGAGAATACATCTTCCACAGACATAAGGAACGGAAGATCAATCGGACGTGGAGGAAGCGGAATATAGCTGTCCACTGCATCCATTAATTCAGTGATAGCGCTGATCCATTTTTCATCACCCGCTAAAGCACCGGTTGCAGAACCTTTAATAATAGGTGTATTATCACCATCGAAACCGCGCTTGCTTAACTCATCGCGAACTTCCATTTCAACCAGGTCTAACAGCTCAGGATCATCTACCAGGTCAACCTTGTTCAAGAATACCACCATTTTAGGTACACCTACCTGTGCAGCTAATAGGATGTGTTCTTTTGTTTGAGGCATAGGACCGTCAGTAGCAGCTACCACCAGGATAGCACCATCCATCTGAGCAGCACCAGTGATCATATTTTTTACGTAGTCAGCATGACCAGGACAATCCACGTGCGCATAGTGACGAGTATCTGTTTGGTATTCTACGTGAGCGGTATTAATAGTAATACCTCTTTCTTTTTCTTCAGGAGCACCATCGATATCATCATATTTTTTTGCTGTAGCTAAACCTTTTTTTGCAAGAACTTCAGTAATAGCTGCAGTCAAAGTAGTTTTACCATGGTCAACGTGACCAATCGTACCAATGTTTACGTGGGGTTTCTCCCTCTTAAAGGTCTCTTTTGACATTGTTATCTGTTTTTAAAGTTGTTTTTAATTATTATGTGCCTATACGTTAACATGTTAACAGGCTGAAATGTTGACAAGGATCGCCCCTCTCAACTTTTACACCTTAAACTTTTCAACCATACAGCAGAGCCGTTGATGAGAATTGAACTCACGACCTCTTCCTTACCAAGGAAGTGCTCT
>DAOLFI010000391.1:0-4262 GCA_035326385.1 Niabella sp. | reverse complement strand
CAATCATGCCGGGCTTCAATTCTATTATCTTTTTAGTGGCACTGACAGTAACACCCTCCAGTTCCCGGGCAATAGGTTGTATTAATATGGCATTACTAAGTTCAATAACACTACTATCCCCTTTTGCTACATCAACCTTTTTGTCCATATACCCTGTTGCTGATAATTGAAGGTAGAATTTACCGCCGGTAAATATTCCGCTCCTGCATTGCAGCGTAAAAAAACCTTTTTCATTGGTATAGCCTGATGCCAGAGAGGTTCCATCTTCTGACGCCAGGTAAACAGTAATGTAAGCAGCAGGTTTGCGGGAAATACTATCAAGTATCTGCCCTTTGATAATAATATTGTGCTCCTGTTCCTGTTGCGCTGAAAGCATAACAGGAAGAAGAAAAAGAACAGGAAACAGCAGTATCAGGATACGGCACGATTGGCGCCAGGTATTCATATAGTAAATTATGAGTGATAAATTATAGTGAATATTTATGGCCAGCGAAAATATACCGTAGCGCTTTATAATATTTACGATAAGAGGAAATTAACTTACGAAATCAGGAATATTAAAAGGTTGGCTTACTTTAGATGCTATGAATACGAGCGAAATAGTTGCACTTTTGGAAGCAAACGGCCTGTTTGAAAGAAGCATTACTGTTGAACGAAGCGATTTCCTGAAAAAAGGAGGAAGTGTTGACACCAATATTTACTTTGTAGAAGAGGGAAGCCTTTATGTATTTATGATAGATGGTGAAGAAGAACGCATTATCCGTTTTGGCTATAAAGGAAGCATTATTGTTTCGCTGGACTCTTTTCTTACAGGAAAACCCTCCGGCTTTTACATCCAGGCGATAAAAAAAACAAAACTCAGGATTGCCACAAAAAAATCGTTTCAGCAGTTTATCCGGCAATCAGCAGCGCATCAGGAGCTTTGGGTTTCGATGCTGGAAGGATTAGTGCTGCAACAAATAGAAAGGGAAAAGGACCTGCTGATACAATCCCCCGTTGAACGCTATAAACGGGTACTGAAAAGAAGCCCGCAACTGTTTCAGCAAATACCTAATAAATATATCGCGTCTTACCTGCGCATGAGCGCTGAAACATTATCCAGGCTCAAAAAACGTTGAGTTTTGTCAATATTTTTTAACGTCAGGGTGATGAATTTTGCAATATGACAATACCAACCATACAGTTACTGGATGAACTGAAAGCTATGACACAAAAACACCTGGAAATAGTAACGGAGCTCCAATCCCTGCCTGACACTGATTTGCAGCATCGCCCTCATGCCCAAAGCTGGAGCGCGCTGGAATGTATAGAGCACCTTAACCGTTATGCGGCTTTTTATCATCCTGAAATTGAAAAAAGAATTAACCGGTCTGTTACAAAGCCTGCCACTACATTCAAAAGCGGCTGGATAGGCAATTATTTTGCAGAAATGATGCTACCCAAAGAAAAGCTGAACAAAATGAAAACATTTAAATCTATGAATCCTGTTCATGAGCATTTAAACGTACAAACACTTACAGCGTTTGAAAACCACCTGCAGCAATTATTGCAATTGCTGGATAAAGCAGCCACAATAAATCTCAATAAAGTAAAAACGTCCATCAGCATTACTCCGCTCATTAAACTCAAATTGGGTGATACGCTAAGAGTAGTGATCTATCACAACGAAAGGCATTTGCAGCAGGCAGTAAAAGCTGCCGGTGATATATCAGGCCGTCTTAAACAGATGTTTTTTCAATACCCATTGCAAAATGACAAACGCCAGTATAGCCATTACTAAATAACCCCAACCCAGTTCCAACTGATCCTGTGGTTTTAACAGGCCTACAGCTGCATAACTGGCTATAGAGGTAATAATATAATTAGAACCGCCGGCAAAACCACTTGCCACACCTGCCATTTTAGGAAAACGCCCTAAACAAAAAGCAAAATAATTATTGAACATGAAACCTACACATAGATGCACCAAAAAAGCAAAGAACAAAAGGGAGTAAATATTATACAGCCACATGGAACTTATGATCATAAGTGCAATAAAGATGATTTGCAAAATATTACTCAGCCTCAGCTTGGGCAGAAAAGATCTACGTATCAGTGCTTTTCCCAGGAAACCACCACTCATCCAGGCAAGCCCCATGACCAGTGCTGCGTAGCCGGCCACCACCGGTGAAAAGCCTAACCGGTGCTCAATAATGAAAGCACCCGATAATCCAAAAATCATTGTGGAGCCATAAGCCAGACCGCATATCAGTATCCCGCACACAAACAACCTGTCGCGCAGCATTATTCTATAATCTCTTATAATATAAGTCAGCCTAAAACTGCGCCATGCAGGAACAGTTTCTCCTGAAAATATCCATTCCAGCACCAGCATTATGAGGCCATAACCTGCCAGCACATAAAAATTAGCCTGCCAGTTAAAATATTTTTCGAGGTAGCCCCCAATAAAAGGTGCTACTACCGGGGCTGATGACCATACAATAGACATTATGCTCAGGTAATGTTTGCGCCTTTCGCCTTCATACATATCTACAAAATAAGCGCGCTTGGCAGTTACTATAAACCCGGTTGTAATGCCCTGAACAATCCGCATGGTATAAATGAGCTCGATATGCCGTGTATTAATAATTACCAGGTTGCTGATAACAAAAACTCCTAAGGAGAAAAGTGTTAAACGGAACCTTCCAAAGCTGTCAATCAGGTTACCTGCAATAAACTGCGAAGCGCCATAGCTGATCAAAAACAGCGTAAGGGTCAATTGTATAGCGCTTTCTGACTGATGCAGATCCTGCGCCATGTGTGGCATTGAAGGAATATAAATATCGGTGATCAACCCGGAGAGCGGTATCAGCAAAAAGGAAAGCCAGGTAGCTATTTTTTTGTTTTGCGCCGGCAACCTCCTTACATTGGTAAACGAGCGGGGCTTTATAACAGTCTCTGTAATACTCATAAAGGTTTGAGCAACTATAACACATTTGCCATCAAAATGTTGGGAAAAGCTTTTTACGCTATCCCCGCTGATTATATTACCTTTTCCCAGGAAAGCCTCTCCCATTTATGAAATAATTTAACCCTGCAACTATTGCAAATTGTCTGTATTCATTATCTTGCTCAATAATAACAACTGTTAGTATGCACAAAACGATCATTGCAGGCATAGGAAAATACCTTCCTGAAAATATAGTTACCAATGAAGACCTGGCCCAAGTAATGGATACAAGCGATGCATGGATACAGGAACGCACCGGCATCCGCGAGCGCCGCTACGCTACCCGCTTCGAAGAAACCACCGCCACCATTGGTGCTAATGCCGCGCGTGCAGCCATGGAGCGCGCCGGAGTAACGGCAGCAGATATTGATTTTGTAATTTTTGCCACTCTTAGTCCTGACTATTTTTTCCCCGGCTGCGGCGTATTGGTGCAGCGGTTATTAGGCCTGAAAGAAGTAGGCGCCTTAGATGTACGCAACCAATGCAGCGGCTTTGTATATGCACTGAGCATTGGCGACCAGTTCATTAAAACAGGTATGTATAAAAACATCCTGGTCATTGGCGCCGAAATTCACTCTTATGCGCTGGATTTTAGTACACGGGGACGCAATGTATCTGTAATTTTTGGCGATGGAGCCGGCGCCGTAGTATTACAGCCCTCTCCCGATACGGATCGTGGCATATTAAGCACCCACCTGCACAGCGATGGTTCAGATGCAGAAATTTTATGTATGCCTAATCCGGGTTTCCATGGGGGAGTGCATAATGCTGAATGGAAACCGCCCGTACCCAACACGCCTTATGGCAATATATTTATTACACAGGAGCTTTTAGACAAAGAAGATATTTTCCCCTATATGGACGGACAGTCTGTATTTAAACGCGCCGTGATAAAAATACCGGAAGTAATTTACGAAGCTCTAAACCAAAACAATTATAAGCCCGAAGATTTAAAATTATTGGTTCCACACCAGGCTAACCTTCGTATTGCACAGTTTATACAACAACAGCTTAAATTACGCAACGACCAGGTGTATAATAATATACACAAGTATGGAAACACAACAGCGGCCTCTGTACCCTTGGCTTTATGCGAAGCATGGGAAGCCGGTAATGTAAAAGAAGGCGACCTGGTATGTCTGGCTGCATTTGGCAGTGGCTTTACCTGGGCCAGCGCTTTAATAAAATGGTAATCCGATATCACAACAGCACCAACCTATGCTCTGCGAAACATTTTGTTTCGCAGGACTATATTGTAGCCTTTGGCTACATT
>DAOLFI010000390.1:0-4263 GCA_035326385.1 Niabella sp. | reverse complement strand
GTTGGAATTTTGTTATCAATATGTTATAGAAATCTTAAATACTTTTAGATTCAATAAAGAAACTCACAAACCAAAAAAGCTATTGTGTTCACATGAGTAGCAGTTTCTTATTGGCAAACGAACGCGCAATTATTTTTCTAACATACGCTTAACAACTTAAAAACAATGACTAAACAAACGCTGCTAAAAGTGTGTGCTTTCCTGTTTTTGTTCAATCTGCTGGTGTTGCCTGAATTACGGGCCCAGCAGCAAATAACCATTACAGGGACAGTTAAAGACCCACTAAATGCCCCGATGGATGGTGTGTCCATTGAAAATTTAAGATCCGGACAAGTTACCGCAACTAATGACGCCGGAGCATTCTCCATACAAGCGGCTAAGGGAGATAGCCTGGCAGCTACTTTTGTAGGCTATAAAGATTACCGGTGGATCTTCTCCGACCGGATAGAGATCCAGATTACAATGGAAGCTCAAACCGGGAGCATGGAAGATGTAGTAGTAGTGGGATTTGGGCAACAGAGGAAAATAAGTACTGTAGGTGCACAATCTATTGTAAACGTAGAGGACTTGAAACAACCCGTTGCTAACTTAAGTGTGGCCTTATCAGGCCGCATTGCCGGTTTGGTGGGCGTACAGCGTTCCGGCCTGCCCGGTTCTAACAGCGCCGACTTGTGGATAAGGGGTCTTTCCAACTTTGGCGGTGGCAATGCCACCGGACCATTAATTGTAGTGGACGGGGTAATGGGCCGTAGCATCAACTCTCTTGATCCGGAAGATATAGCTTCGCTCTCTATTTTAAAAGATGCCTCTGCTACTGCTGTTTACGGTATTGACGGAGCCAATGGCGTTATCCTTATTACTACCAAAAAAGGCAGGGTGTCAAAACCTGTATTATCCTTCAATTACAACCAGGGTATCAACACTTTTACCAAGCTGCCTGAGCTAACAAATGGTGTTACTTATATGAACCTTCGCAACGAAGCATTGTTGGCAAGCGGCCGCCTGCCGGAATATGACAGTGCTTATATAGCCAATACTGTCGCTGGCACCGATCCTTACCTGTACCCCGATATAGACTGGATGAGCACTATCTTTCAGAAAACATCCAACAACAGGCGGGCCAACTTTAACGCACGCGGTGGTGGAGAACTGTCTAACTTTTACGTAGGCCTTTCCTATTACGATGAGAATAGCCTTCTGCGACTGGACAGGCTGGCCGATTACAAGGCTGATGCCCGGTTCAGGAGGATCAACTTTACATCCAATGTAAATATGGACTTCAGCAAAACCACCAAATTTGAACTAGGCATACAGGGCTACGTTTCCACTACGAATATGCCTGGTACCAGCCCGCAGGATGCTTTTGGCAGAGTGATGCAAACCAACCCGGTACTGTACCCGGTAATGTATCCAGGCAACCTCTTGCCTGCAGTAAATCAAAGCACAGATGCTCAGCCCAACCCTTACGGGCTGATTACACAAACAGGATATGAAAACACGGCCAGAAGCCAGTTGTACTCCAACGCAAGGCTTACCCAGGACCTGAAAGCCATCCTGCCTGGCTTATCCGTTACGGCACTTTACTCGTTTGATGTATATAACGCGCATACTATTTCCCGTACCCGCAACCGAAGCGCTTACCAGATAGACAGGGGCAACCCTTACAAAGAGGATGGCTCGCTGAACCTGACCATTATCCAAAATGGGTCGGATGACCTTGGTTATGGCTCCAGCCAGGGCGCTAACAGGAAAAGGTATGTAGAGGGTGCTGTTAACTATACCAACAAGTTCGGCAAGCATGGTGTTACGGGCATGCTGCTGTACAACCAGCGCGAAGAAATCACATCTGGTGCAGGAAGCCTTATCGAATCCATCCCTTACAGGATGCAGGGACTGGTAGGACGTACCACTTACGCATACGATGAAAAATATTTTGCCGAGTTCAACTTTGGTTATAATGGCTCCGAAAACTTCGCCCCGGAAAACCGCTTTGGCTTCTTCCCTTCGGTTGGGGTGGGTTATGTAATATCCAACGAAAAATTCTTTGAGCCAATCCTTCCTGTCATCCAGTTCCTGAAATTACGCTATTCAAATGGTGTTGTTGGTTCGGGTTCCGGCGGACGCCGGTTTGGATTCCTCGATATTGTTAACAGTAGCGCATCTGGATATACCTTTGGGTATGGCTCCCAAACCTGGGGATTTGGAGGCACTGCCCTGTCCGACTACGGCAGCCTCGTAAGATGGTCTGAAATGCACAAACAAAACCTGGGTATTGAGTTCAAAACCCTCGACAAACAAATATCGGCTACTATAGATCTGTTTAACGATAACCGTACCGGTATCTTCCTGCAACGCGGCCTATTGCCAGACTATGTGGGTCTTATCAGCAACCCATACGGAAACCTGGGAAGGCTGACAAATAAAGGGGTAGACTTTACAGTAGAAACGACTCCCATCGCTATTGGCAATACCCATTGGGACTTCAGAGTGAACCTTACTTATAACCGCGACCTGATCCTTGAAAACGACCAGCCTGTGCAACCCTGGCCTTATATGGAAAGAAGAGGGCAAAATGTATTGGCAAGATATGGCTATGTAGCCGTTGGTTTATTTGAAGATCAGAACGATATTCAAAACAGCCCCGTGCAAAAAACAGGGGCGGTACGTCCCGGCGATATTAAATATAAGGATCTGAATGGCGATGGTATTATTGATGCCAACGACGTTACCCGCATAGGAAACGGAGATGTGCCGAGAATTGTTTGGGGCGGTAGCTTTAACGTATCCTGGAAACGGTTTTACATTGGCGCTTTCTTCCAGGGAACGGAGGGCGCAGACAGGATGCTGAGCGGGGATGGACTTATTCCTTTTAACAACAGCACCGGAGCTGAAAGAAGCAACCTGTTTGCAATAGCCCAGGACCGCTGGACACCCGAAAACCCTAACCAGAACGCCTTTTACCCACGCTTAGGATGGGGTGCTGTGGTTAATCAAAACAATGCAGTAGGCAGCACATGGTGGCTGAAGGACGTAGACTTCATACGCTTAAAAACTTTTGATGTAGGGTACAACCTGCCCCAAAACGCTTTAAGCCGTATAGGGTTTAAAAACGCCAGGGTATATGTGCAGGGGGTAAACCTGTTCTACTGGAGCAAGTTCAAATTATGGGATCCTGAAATCAACTCCAACAACGGCTCCTCTTACCCTAATATAAGAACTATTTCCTTTGGCATTGACGCTAATTTTTAATAAAATTTTCTCAAACCGAAAACCGGTCAAAATGATAAAAATGAAAAAACTATTATATATACTGGGAGTAGCGGCACTTTTCACTACAGTTTCCTGTGGCAAGTACCTCGATCAGATTCCGGATAATATTTTAACTGCGGATGATATATGGAAGTCCAAAAACCGCACTGAGAATTTTCTGGCCAATATTTACAGCGCCATCCCCAATGAGTTAGCGCAAAGGTTCGTAAACAACGGCAATTCAGGCCCCTGGAACGCAGCCTCAGATGAGTCTAAATATACCTGGGATTTTAACTATGCCAACAACCTGAACTCCAGCGTGTGGGCTAATACCAACTCGCAGATAGCTCACTACTGGAGAGAATATTACAGGGCCATCAGGAACGCTACTTATTTTATCAAGAATGCCGACAGAACCGACCCTGGCGAAATTGAGCCCACTCTCATTACCCGCTACAAAGCAGAGGCCCGCGCATTAAGAGCTTACTATTATTTTCAGCTTATACGCATATATGGTCCGGTAGTTGTTTTGGGCGAAGATCTGCTGGATTTTGAAGCAGACATCAGCACGCTAAAACTCCCCCGCAACAGCTTTGATGAATGTGTGAACTATATCGTATCTGAATTTGATATAGCATATAATGACCTGCCGGTAGTACCCCAGCAAATAAGAGAGGGGGGAGCAGGGCGCATCACTAAAGGTATGGTAAAAGCCTATAAGGCAGAAACCCTTCTGTTAGCGGCAAGCCCTTTGTTTAATGGTAACAGGGACTACGCCGATTTAAAAAACACAGATGGAAAACAGCTTATAAGCCAAACCTACGATGTTAATAAATGGAAAATAGCTGCGGATGCCCATAAAGCGTTTTTAGATGAGTTTGTGCCCGGAGTATACGACCTGTATGTTCGGGCCAATGCCGATCCATTTATGCAGGGCTATTTATCTACCAGGTACGTGATGATGGAAGAGTTTAACAAGGAGTGGATATTTGGCCGCACCGTATCGGGCAATAA
>DAOLFI010000389.1:0-4279 GCA_035326385.1 Niabella sp. | reverse complement strand
GCAAAGAACCGATTGCGTTTGACCATGATTGTCGCGAAGGTATTTGTGGCATGTGTTCCATGTATATCAATAGCCGCCCGCACGGTCCCTGGCATGGTACCACGACCTGCCAGTTGCACATGCGTGCTTTTAAAGACGGTGATACTATTGTGGTAGAGCCCTGGCGCGCCAAGGCATTTCCTGTAGTAAAAGACCTGGTGGTAGACCGTACCGCTTTTGATAGGATCATACAGGCGGGTGGTTATATTTCTGTAAACACCGGAGTTACTATAGATGCCAACTCACACATGATTGGTAAAGAAATTGCCGATAAGTCTTTTGCAGCCGCGGCATGTATCGGATGCGGGGCCTGTGTGGCAGCTTGTAAAAATTCGTCAGCATTATTATTCCTTTCAGCCAAAGTATCCCATCTTGCCTTGTTGCCGCAGGGGCAGCCGGAAAGAAACAGGCGTGCGCTTGCAATGGTAGCTCAAATGGATAAAGAAGGATTTGGCAGCTGTACCAATACCGGCGCCTGCGAAGCAGTTTGTCCTAAAGAAATTGAAATTACCAATATCGCCCGGCTGAACAGAGATTATGCTGTTGCAGGCCTTGCTTCTGACGAAAAGTAATAATACCCTGTAAAATATAATTCAACACTTTGGTAAACCACCGGCAGTAATGTTGGTGGTTTCGTTTTTTATTGGAAAAACACTATTTGTATTACTATCTTCTTAAATCCAGTAAATTTGCAGCCCTATGCAATTATCGAAAAATTTTGAACCTGCGCTGGTGGAGCAGTATTGGACCGGTCGCTGGAAAGAAAAGAAATATTTTGAGAGCAAGCCGGATAGCAGGCCACCTTTTACGGTGGTGATACCGCCGCCAAATGTTACAGGAGTGCTGCACATGGGCCATACTCTTAATGAAACAGTGCAGGATATTTTGGTACGCCGTGCCCGTATGAGTGGTTTCAATGCCTGCTGGGTACCGGGCAGTGACCATGCTTCCATTGCCACCGAAGCAAAAGTGGTACAAATGCTGCACGAAAAGGGTATTGACAAAAACACCCTTACCCGTGAAGAGTTTTTGAAATACGCATTTGAATGGAAAGAGAAATATGGTGGGATTATTTATAACCAAATAGAACGTTTGGGTTGTAGCGTAGACTGGAACCGTGTAACGTTTACAATGGATGATGACTATTACAAAGCCGTTATTAAGGTTTTTGTTGATCTGTATAAAAAAGGGCTGATCTATCGCGGTGCGCGTATGATCAACTGGGACCCGGTGGCTAAAACTGCATTAAGTGATGAAGAAGTGGAATACCGTGAGGTGCAGAGCCAATTGTATTATGTTCAGTATAAACTGGATGCAATACAAGGCATGAACGATGGTTATATCACTATCGCAACTACCCGCCCTGAAACTATCCTGGGCGATACAGCTATATGCGTTAACCCTAATGATGAGCGCTATCAGCATCTGAAAGGAGCGTACGCTTTTGTACCGCTTATTAACCGCCGCATCCCCATTATTTTTGATGAATATGTAGATATGGAGTTTGGTACCGGCGCGTTGAAAATTACACCGGCTCATGATATCAATGACTATAATCTTGGACTGAAACATAACCTTGAAGTAATTGATACATTGAATGATGACGGTACCTTAAGCGAAGCTGCGCAATTATATATTGGTGAGGATCGTTTTGAAGTACGTAAAAAAATAGCTGTTGATCTGGAGGCTTCGGGTAATCTGGTAAAGACGGAAAATATCACCAATAAGAATGGTTTTTCCCAAAGAAGTCATGCCGTAGTAGAACCCAAAATCTCTACCCAGTGGTTCCTGAAAATGCAGGAATTGTCGGGTCCTGCATTAAAGGCGGTAGTGGAAGGAGATATTAAAATACATCCCGGCGACAGGTTTCTGGCTACTTACAAACACTGGCTGGAAAACGTAAAAGACTGGTGCATCAGCCGGCAGCTATGGTGGGGACAGCAAATCCCCGCATGGTATGATGATGCGGGAAATGTTTATGTAGCAGAGACTGAGGAAGAAGCTAAAAGCCAAAAACAAAAAGCCGAAGGTAACGACCGCATTGAGCATTCTGCTTTTAGCCTTAAGCAGGATGATGACGTTTTGGATACTTGGTTCTCTTCCTGGTTATGGCCCACACAGGTATTTAAGGGTATTACGGCACCAGGTAACGAAGAGCTGAAATATTATTATCCTACATCGGTATTGGTTACAGGACAGGACATCATTTTCTTCTGGGTGGCACGCATGGTAATGGCAGGACTGGAATATGAAAAAGAAATACCATTTAAAGATGTGTACTTTACCGGGATGGTGCGTGATAAGCTGGGCAGGAAAATGTCCAAATCCTTAGGCAACTCGCCGGACCTGTTAGAGCTGATTGATAAATATGGTGCAGATGCAGTGCGGTTCGGAATCATGATTGCAGCACCCGCAGGAAATGACCTGTTATTTGATGAGGCCTCCCTGGAGCAAGGCCGTAATTTCAACAATAAAATATGGAATGCGCTGAAGCTGGTGAAAATGTGGGAGGAGAATCCTAATGGTATCATTAATGATGAAAATCAAGCTGAAGATGACTTTGCTGCTAAATGGATGCGCAACCGTATTGATGAAGCTAAAGCGGAAGTAGAAAAGCTGTTTAAAGAATTTAAGCTAAGCGAAGCGCTTAAAACAATTTATTCTTTGATATGGGATGATTTTTGCAGCTGGTACCTGGAATGGCAAAAGCCTGAATTTGGCAACGCTACTACTAATGCTAAGCTGCAGGCTACCATTGGCTTCTTTGAAGAGCTGCTGCAATTACTGCATCCTTATATGCCTTTTATTACAGAAGAAATTTATCACCTGTTGAAAGAGCAGGCTGATGATCTTTCTGTAAAACAGTTTAAAACAGCAGGTAGTGTAGATAGTACGATTATAGCACAGGGTGAAATACTGAAAAATGTAATAAGCGCTGTACGTGATGCAAGGGTTAAGAATAATATTAAGAACAAAGAGGCCATATCCTTATACATCCAGGCTGAACATAAAGCCGGTTATGAACCTTTGTTCGATATTTTACAAAGGCAGGTTAATGCAGATAGTATTGCGTTTACTGATCATGCGGTTGAAAAATGTATCAATGTATTGGTACAAAAAGATAAGCTTTACATAGAAACGAAAACGGTATTGGATACTTCGGCGCAAAAAGAACAGCTGCAGAAAGACCTTGTTTATTTTGAAGGCTTTCTGTCATCCGTTGAAAAGAAGTTAGGCAACGAACGCTTTGTGCAGAATGCAAAACCTGAAGTAGTAGAAAATGAGCGTAAGAAAAAAGCAGATGCTGAAGAGAAGATCCATGCTTTGAAGGAAGCATTGGCCGGATTGTAAGATGATTCATTTGCTGTTAATTAAATTCATGCATTCATGAAAATTTCTCAACCGTTTTTACAAACTAATTCAGTCTGTGAGTCGCATATGCAGTTCAGGTTTAATGATAGACTGCATCCTGCAACCTTTTTTCATGATTTGGGAAATATATGGAATAGTGATGTGCTTGGTATTGATGATCCTACATTGTATAGAAGCCATGAGTATGGAGCCGGCACAGGCTCTATAGTAATTGGTTTCAGACCTGAGTTCTGGAGGCGGTTTGGTCATGGCGGTGTCCCTGAAAACTTAAATTCTTTTACGGAAGATATTGTGGGTATTAACGGTATGAGAGCGCCCGCTACGCAATTGGATTTCTGGATATGGCTGAACCAGCACGATCAATCTACATTGTTTGATGCCCAGCAGAAAATACTTAAAATATTAGAGCCTCATGCTACTTTGGAAAGTGAGCAAAGCTGTTTTACCTATCATAATAATATTACTTTTGACGGCTTTGCAGATGGGGTGGGTAATCCTAATATATTCCGGTCTAATGATGTAACATTGATTCCCAATGAACAGCCCGGGGCAGGCGGTACTACCTTGCTTGTACAAAAATGGATCATACAAATTGGTGAGATGAAGAAACTGGGAGTGGGAGAAGCGGAAAAAGTGTATGGGCGCACCAAATTAGGCAGCCATGAGCTTTCTCCGCAATCAGACACTTCTCATGTGGCAAGAAATCAGTTTTATGATACAGAGGGCAATACAATTGATATTGTAAGAAGAAATGCCTATTTCGCATCGCTTAAAGAAGCGGGTGTTATTTTTGTAGGGTTGAGCAATAATATTGATATTACCTTAGGAATGCTAAAACAAATGTATGGCGTAGGTCCGGATGGTATTA
>DAOLFI010000388.1:0-4279 GCA_035326385.1 Niabella sp. | reverse complement strand
GCAGATATTTTTATCGGCATCGTTACATTATGGCCGTTATGGGTGGGCGCCGGGTTGGTTCTTTTTATTATCAAAAAGTTTAAAAGAAAAAGGACTTCTGTTCTAAAAAAGAATCTCTAAGTTTACCCAATGAAGAAAAAGCTGGTAGTATTAACAGGAGCGGGTATCAGCGCTGAAAGTGGTATTAAAACATTCAGAGACAGCGATGGCCTTTGGGAAGGATATGATGTTACCGAAGTAGCATCGCCTGAAGGGTGGAAAAGAAATCCTGTGCTGGTGCTCGATTTTTACAATATGCGCCGTAAGCAGGCGCTGGAGGCCAGGCCCAATGCAGCTCATACGGGATTGGCAGAGCTGGAAAAATATTTTGACGTACACGTCATTACCCAGAATATTGATGATCTGCATGAACGAGGCGGATCAACCCATGTTACCCATCTGCACGGAGAAATATTTAAGATGCGCAGTGAAAAATCGCTCTCACCTTCCTATGATATTAAAGGGGATATTAATATGGGTGATGTAGCGCCGGATGGCGGACAGCTGCGACCCGATATTGTATGGTTTGGTGAAGCAGTGCCTATGATTGAAAAGGCTGCTCAAATAGCGATGGATGCAGATATTTTTGTGGTAATAGGTACATCGTTGGTGGTATATCCTGCTGCCGGACTCATAGATTTGGTACCCGTCTATAATCCTAAGTTTGTAATTGATAAAACTGTTCCCTACCTGAAAGAAATGCACAGCCTTACGATTATTGAAAAGCCGGCAACAGAGGGGGTAAAGGAACTGGCTTTACGGTTGAAGGAAATGTTAGGAGGGAGTTGACAGTGACTATTGGCAGAAAGCAAAAAGCTGGAAGCGGAAAGCTTATTTTAGCCTCCGGCTTTCGGCCTTCAGTTACCCTGCTCTCTGCATATATTCTGACGGCGTTAGCCCGAACTGTTTTTGAAAATTACGTCCGAACTGGGTAAGTGAGCTGTATCCTACTATTTCAGCGATCTGTCCAAGCGCAATGACTTTGGTATTCATTAATTCAACGGCTTTTTTCAGCCTTGAAAGATTAATCATTTCATTGGGAGAAAGATCGGATATGGATTTTACTTTCCGGTAAAGGGTAGGGCGGCTCATATTCATGGCAACGGCTAAATGCTCCACATCCAGATCGGGGTTTTCTATATTTGCAACGATAAAATTATTCAGTTTCTCCAGGAATTCTTCATCAAGCTTTGAATGCGCAATGCTTTTTATATGTGCGAGCGGTGATTTAATGAAATACTCTTTTACTTTATTTCTGTTGGTTAAAAGGCTGGAAACCTGTGCTGCCAGATGCTCCGGCGAAAAAGGCTTTTCAATGTAGGCATCTGCACCTGTGGATAAACCTTCAATTTTTGAGGCCAGGCTGTTTTTCGCGGTCAGCAAAATAACAGGTATGTGGCTTAGCTCAAAACTGGACTTGATCTTATCACAAAGTTCAAAACCATCTATCTCAGGCATCATTACATCACTGATCACTAAATGTACCACCTCATTTGAAAGTATCTTTAAAGCTTCTGTTCCGTTAATGGCCGTATAAATAGTATAGGTTTCTCCCAGGTCATCCAGTAGAAACTCAAGGATATCTTCATTGTCATCCACTATTAATAGAGCTGCCTTTTCAAAAGTGTCGGTTGTTTGCACGCTTTTAGGATTTTAAATTTAACGGAAGCTGAAATGTGAAAGTATTAATGCTATTAGTGGATTTCAAAGATAATGAGCCTCCCTGCAGCTCGGCCAAAGATCTTGCCAGTGGTAGGCCAATACCGGTACCTCTTATTTTTTCTGCATGTGCTGTTCTAAAGAATGGTTCAAAAATTTTATCCTGCAGATCTTCAGGGATTTCCTGCCCATCATTGCTTATAGTTATAATTGCGTCTTCACTAACGGATGAGCGACTGATTGCTGCTTTTACAAAAGACCGGCTGTATTTAATAGCATTGTCAAAAAGATTGCTGAGTATTTTAGTTGTGGCTTCTTCATCTATATAGCCAATAATATCTTTATCGGGAGCGTGCAACTCAAAGTTGATCTTTTTATGCTCTGCCAGCGGAATAAAGCTGGCATATATGTTTTGGAAAAGCTCAGAAATATTGATATGATCTTTGTACAGTGAGAATTCGCCTGACTCTATCTTCCGGAAATCCAGTAACTGGTTGGTCAGGTCTAGCAGCCGGTTTGTATTTTTATCCATTACCAGTAGGTATTTTTCTACCCTTGGTACCTGGCTGATATTATTCATTATTTTCTCCATGGGCGCTTTAATAAGCGTGAGTGGCGTTCTGATTTCATGTGCAATTTTGGTAAAGAAGTCTATTTTTGATTCATATATCTCTTTTTCTTTGGCTCTTTCAAAAACAGCCATCTGCACTTTTTGTTTTTCCTTTTGCCTGTTATGATAAAACTGTATAATAATATATATAGCCAAAATGCCTATTAAAATATAAACAGTATAAGCCAGATTGCTAAACCACCACGGGGGAAGTATCTTTATGACAAGCGTTTTCTGATTTATTGCCCAGTTGCTGTTACTGTCAGTAGATTTTACAATAAACCGGTAAGTGCCCGGCGATAAGTTGGTGAAATATACCCTGCGGTTGGTTTTGATGTAGTTCCAGTCTTTATCCGCACCTTCCATTTTATAGGCATATTCTATATTTTGAGGGGAAGTAAAGTACAGCGCCGCAAAATCAAAGCTAAGTGAGGATTGCAAATGATTTAGGGTAATATGCTTTGTATGTAGAATAGATTCTTTCAAAGGTCCGTTTTTACTGATAGCAACATCAACATTATTGATCTGCATATTCGTGATATAAACAGGTGGAATAATATTCCGGGTAGTTAGCCGGCCGGGATCGAACAGGATCATTCCTTTCACGCTGCCAAAATAAATGCGCCCGCTGCTGTCTTTGAACGCAGAGGAGTAATTGAACTGATTGCTTAAAAGGCCATTTGCCTGTGTAAAAACGTTGGTGGCGCCCGTCTGCGGGTTCATACGCACCAGTCCCTTGGAAGTAGTAATCCACAGGTATTTGTCGTTATCCTCTATGACGCTGTATACCATGTTACCGGGTAAACCGTTTTCTGTGGAATAGGTCTTGATCTTTTTTGTTTGTATATTGACTTTAAACAGGCCGTCTTCCGTACAAACCCACAGCTGCTGCCTGCTATCCACGTAAGTATAAGTTACACGGCTTTTTTCAAAGCGGTCTATGCCTTTCTGAAGAAATTTTAACCGGCCGAATATCTTCAGGCCCGGATTGAAATAATAGACGCCGTTTTTAAATGTTCCGATCCATAGATTTCCGTTAAGGTCTTCTGTTATGGAAGAAAAGAAAATATTATTGGAGAAAAATTTTAGTTGGGTGAAGTTCTGGTATTCCCTGTTGTAAATATACATGCCGTTGGAAGTGCCGGTAACAATCAGACCGGTACTGGTTTTAAAAAGCGAATGAACAAAATTGCTTTTAAGGGCATGAGGGCCTGGGCCATAAGCAAAATGTCTGATCACTTTCCTTGTCCGAAGATCTAAAACGTCCAGGCCATGCTCAAAGGTACCTATCCAGAGCTGATCATTATCTATCATCAGCCCATGAATATTAGTATGGGCAATACCGCTATACCCGTCTTCGGGGGTTAGCGTTATAAACTTCCCGGTGGTAGGATTAAACAGGTTTAGTCCGGCATCTTCTGTCCCGATCCATATATTGCCGGCATGATCCTGTTTTATTTCTCTTACCGCATTTCCCTGTAAGGTATTGGAGCCGGGAATAAAAAAATATTTTTCAAAAGTGAGCTTTTGATTGGAATAATAATTTACGCCGCCAAAGTACGAGCAGGCCCAGATGCCGCCTTCCCTGTCTTTTGCGAAGGAATAAATAGCATTATCTGAAAGCGCATAGGGATTAACCGTGCTTTTTTTTAAATGCTGAAAGCTATTTTTATTCACATCATAAATATAAATGCCGCTCTCTGTTGCGATCCAGTATTCGTTTTCCTTGTTGCGGATAAAATCCCTTACGTATATCTCCGTATTATCTTCGTTGTAGGTTAACAAGTCAGTATATTCTCCGGTAGCAGGGTTGAATGTTTTTACACCTTGATTGGATGTACCGATAAATAAAAAGCCAAGGCCCGAATCGTATATTTTTTCGATCCAGCCCGAAGATGCCGGTTTTGAGTGAGAGAAAAGATTATAGGACAAAAAATCGTTTGCTGCAGGGTCATAACGCAATATATTGCC
>DAOLFI010000387.1:0-4283 GCA_035326385.1 Niabella sp. | reverse complement strand
AGGTTTGGCGGGTATAAGATCATACAAAGATGCAGACTGGCGGTTGCCGTCTTTTCCTAATTTGGCATCGGGATGATTAACGTTGTCAAGCACCTGGTATTCAGGAGAGGATTTCCAGATAGGATCGCCATCAACTTCCTGGGCAAGATAAAATACACCGCTGTTGCCGCCTTTGGATACTTTCCATTCAAAGCTCAGTTCAAAGTTTTTGAATTTTTTATCGTAGATGATATCACCTCCGTCATGAGCTCCTGCTTCTCCTTCGCCGGAACCATTGATCTTTATAGCTCCGTCCTCAATGGTCCATGCTTTGGGTACTTCGGTTTTACCATAACCACGCCAGCCTGTAAAATCCTTTCCGTTAAAAAGGGAGATCCAGCCGGTGGTATCTTCCTGTGGAGAAGTTTGTGCAGCAGCAGCTGTATCAGCAGCTTCGCCTTCCTTATTTTCCTTAGGACTGTTATTACATGAAGACATTACCATTGTTCCTGAGATTAAAAAAATGAATCCGTAAAAAATTTTTTTCATATATAAATTTTTATTGTTTTTGCTGAGTTGTTAAGAGTATAGATTTAAGGCATTGCAGGTAGCTTCCATCCTTCGCGGTAGGTATGCTTGATCAATTCTTCAGAATACGCAATGGCGTTTACAGGCTCTGTCCATGTTTTATCAAACGTTGGGTGCCCGTCATGAATTTTGAAGCCATCTTTTACTACAGTTTTGACCGTTGCATCTGAAGGAATATTGGTAAATTTCATGTTGTTACCATCCCAACCCAGCTCCTGGTTCAGCGATTGCAAACGCACTGCCAGCACGCCCATAGCCACCATTTCATTGAACGGACCTGCCTCACTAAACGGTGAAGAAGTTTCTGTGCGGCTGCCGGCACTTTCTTTACATGCTCTAACCCAGTCCATTTCATGAGATAAGGTGATCTCCCTGTTTCTTTTCGGAGAAGCGGGTTTGCGCCCTGATACTAACCATGGATTCATACCATAGCATCCGCAGATAAGTGTGTCTTTGGTTCCGTAAAAAATAACACCGCCGCCGCTATCGTTAAGATTTTTACCGGCAGGTACTCCTTTAGGACGCATAGGCTGTAATCCGCCATCGTACCAGGTTACTTCTACCTGCGGCATAGCCACTTTATGGAAGTTCTTTCTTTCGGGGAACACATATTTAACCATTTGTGCGGTAGGAGCACAATCATTTAATAATAGTGTAGAGCTTCCCTGTACCTTGGTAGGATACAATAAATTTAAACCTTTGAAAACAGGGTGAAGGATATGGCAGGCCATATCGCCCAGAGCTCCGGTACCAAAATCCCACCAGCCGCGCCAGTTCCACGGTGTATAAATAGAATTGTAAGGACGGTACTTGGCCGGACCGATGAACAGATCCCAGTTCAAAGTGTCGGGAGGTGTTTCGGCTTGTTCAGGAGTATTCAGCCCTTGTGGCCAGATAGGCCTGTCAGTAAACGCTTCTACTTTTCTCACTTCGCCGATCTCTCCGTTCCATATCCAGTCGCAAACCTGGCGGATACCCTTGCCCGAAGCTCCCTGGTTACCCATTTGGGTAGCTATCTTGTGCTTGGCAGCAAGCTTGGTAAGCAACCGGGATTCATAAACGCTGTGCGTAAGAGGTTTTTGCACATATACGTGCTTACCCATCGTCATGGCTTCTGCCGCAATAATCGCGTGTGTATGGTCGGCAGTTGCAATTACCACAGCATCTATCGACTTGCCGATCTCATCGTACATTTTACGGTAATCGTAGTATTTTTTTGCATTGGGAAATGCATCGAATACCCCGTTTTTGCCGGCATAGCCCCAATCCACATCGGCAAGGCCAACGATGTTCTCGGTTTTCATTTGCTTCAGATTTGCAAATCCCATACCTCCTACACCAACGCCTGCTATATTCAGCTTATCGGTTGGAGCTATATGGCCGAATTTTTTACCGAAAATAGACGATGGAGCAATTGTAAACGCCGCAGAGGCAGTGGCTCCCATCTTTAAAAATTTTTTCCTCGAAATTTCTGATGACATAGCTTTAAGTTAAAAAATTATAAAACAGTATATAAAAATTTTCATAGTCATCGCAAGCTTGTTTTAAGCAATCACTATAGCGCCTGGAACGTATTGTTGATGCACCATTAGTGGAAAACAGCAAGGCAATTACATTTCAATCTTCTAATTTACAAAGTTTGCACAAATGAACAACTGAGTTTAATCACAGCATTTCAATTTTATATCACAGCGTATCAGAAAAAACTCAATCGCGTAAAAATACCTCTTTTCCTTTATATCCCAAGTGTATTTGCTACACAATTATTTTATGGTTACGTTAAAAAGTAAAAAGGCTGTTTCCCGGGTAAGAAAAACAGCCTCTTTTGGTAAGGTAGTAAGTATTTGAAACATTAATCCAATACACTATTTGCAGCGCCTTAAAGGATCTTTTTGCTTTACGCCTGCTTTTGGGAGATCAGGCCATGTGTTTCTGTGTTTGCTGCGAAACTTTAGCAGGCTCCCCTTGGGCGCTGTCCGGCACGCTGTTGCTATAGGCCATTGTGGCTTTCACAAAATTCACAAATATAGGCTGGGGATTCTCTACTGTACTCTTTAGTTCAGGGTGATATTGCACTCCAATGAAGAAAGGGTGATGTGCCAGTTCAATAACTTCAACCAGGCCACTGGCAGGATTTTTACCGCTGGCTATCATGCCTGCCTTTTCAAAAGCCTCTATATATTTATTATTGAACTCCCAACGGTGCCTGTGCCTTTCTGTAATGGTTTCAGCTCCGTAAATGGTATAAGCAAGGCTGCCGGGTTTAATAGCGCAGGTGTAAGATCCCAGGCGCATGGTGCCTCCTTTTTCTGTTATGAGCTTTTGCTCTTCCATCAGGTCAATAACAGGTTCTTTGGTGTTTTCGTCCATTTCTGTGGAGTTGGCCTCTTTTATACCCAGCACATTTCTTGCAAACTCAATGGCCGCCATTTGCATACCCAGGCAGATACCAAAAAAGGGAAGGCCATTTTCACGGGCATATTTTACGGCTGTAATTTTGCCTTCCACACCGCGCAGGCCAAACCCGGGCGCTACCAGCAGGCCGTTAAGACCATCCAGCTTTTCAGCTACATTTTCATCTGTAATATACTCGCTGTGCACATTAATGATCTGTACCTGGCATTCGTTTACCGCGCCTGCATGTACAAAGGCTTCTAGTATGGATTTATAGGCATCCTGCAATTCAAGGTACTTGCCAATCAGCCCTATACGAACTACTGTTTTGGGATACTTCAGCTTGTCAAGAAAAGCACGCCATTTGGTTAGCTCAGGCTCGTTATACCCGGAAATATTCATCTTTTTTAGGCAGATGATATCCAGCTTTTCGCGCAGCATGGCTAACGGTACTTCGTAAATGGTAGACTGGTCGGCTGCTTCTATTACCGCTTCCTGCTTTACATTACAGAAAAGGGCGATCTTTCTTTTCAGCTCGGGCGTCAGGGGCTTTTCGGTCCTGCACACAATAATATCAGGACTTACGCCTTCCTGGCTTAACATTTTTACACTATGCTGTGTGGGTTTTGTTTTGAGCTCTTTTGCTGCTTTTAAATAGGGAATATAGGTAAGATGGATCACTACAGTATCTTCTTCCGGCAACTCCCATTGCAGCTGGCGTATAGCTTCTACAAACGGAAGGCTTTCAATATCACCAATGGTACCGCCAATTTCCGTGATCACGATATCATACTCGCCGGTGGTGCCCAGCTCCATCATGCGGCGTTTGATTTCGTTGGTAATATGAGGTACTACCTGTACGGTTTTTCCCAGGTAAGCGCCTTCTCTTTCTTTGTTAATTACTGTTTGGTAAATACGGCCCGTGGTAACGTTATTAGCCTGTGAGGTAAAAATATTCAGGAATCTTTCGTAATGACCCAGATCAAGATCGGTTTCAGCGCCATCTTCGGTTACAAAGCATTCACCATGCTCGTAGGGGTTTAAAGTTCCGGGGTCAATATTAATATAAGGGTCAAATTTCTGGATAGTAACCCTGAAGCCACGCGCCTGTAAAAGCTTGGCTAAAGAAGCAGCTATAATTCCTTTTCCTAATGAAGAGGTTACACCTCCGGTAACAAAAACGTATTTGGCCATAATAGCATTGTTTTCTCTCAATAAAAAACCATCATGCAAGTAATTAATGTAAATCGCTTGCTGATATTATAGATATAAAAGAGTATGAAAAAATGATCTTAAACTGACCGACAAAAATCATCCTGAGC
>DAOLFI010000386.1:0-4283 GCA_035326385.1 Niabella sp. | reverse complement strand
TTATCAGGCCCGCTCTCACAAACCAGCTCTCCTTTTTTCACATACCACTTTTCTGTACCATGCACGGTCCAGCCACTTAGATTTTTACCGTTAAATAACCAGGAAGATTTTTGACTGTATACTATTATAGAACACAAACTAAAGAGCACTACTGTAAAAAGACGTTTCATAAACTGTAATATTTGCGGTAAAAGATAACAAATGATTTTTAATGTTGCCCAACGTACATGAAATTTTTTCATTCATAAAATCACACAAAGGATGAATAAATTCTAAATCCCGAAAAAACCGGGACAGCATATGGCATTCCCTATCCAAAAACGATAATAAATAAAAGGAAAATATACTAAAGATAAACGCCTGCAGCATATTACGTTTTTCCCAAGGAATTGGTACATTTACAAAGAGACATAAATAAACCATTTCTAAAAGAATTAATTATGTTGCGCACATACATTACCTGCCTCCTGCTTCTTTTCTCATTTGTACTGACGGCTCAAAAAACAAATCCCCAATACAATAAGGTACTGGCTGATAGCCTTGGTGCCGACGAATACGGTATGAAAATGTACCAGTTCGTTATATTAAAAACAGGTCAGCGCAAAATAAACAACACAGATTCTGTACAACAATTATTTTCGGGACACATGCAAAACATCAACAGGCTGGTAAAGGAAGGAAAGCTCGTTGTTGCCGGCCCTTTTGGTAAAAATGACAAACAATACCGTGGTCTTTTTATTTTTAAAGTTAAAGACAAACAGGAGGCTCAAAATTTATTGATTACTGACCCGGCCGTAAAAGAAGGCTTGCTTGCTTATGAAATATACGAATGGTATGGATCTGCCGCGTTACCCATGTATTTGCCATATAGCGAAACAGTTAATAAAACAGTTTTTTAACATCCGGAATAAAGAACATACGTACATATTATTTTTAAAATACATTTATATTACAGGCTTCATAAAAAAGGTTTTGTCCCTTTAAGTATACTATTTAAAAAACTAAACGACAGGCAGGGCCATTACAATCCAACTGCTTTTTAGATGTCTTTTGAATGTTCAGCTTTAGATAAAATGAGAAACTAATCTTTGAGATATGCGAATGGTAAAAACAACAGGTCTTATATTATTGGCGATTGCCGCGATAATATTACTGGCAGCGCTATTTATGAAGGGTGAAATACGCATAGAGCAATCTGTAGCAATTAATGCCCCGGTATCAAAAGTATGGGATTATACCAGCTCGATCCGAGACATCAATACCTGGAGCCCCTGGTTTGCGAAAGATGAAAACATGCAAACAAAAATCAGCGGAATAGATGGCAGGCCAGGTGCACAATTTTGCTGGGAAAGCAAAACCACCATCATTAGTAAAGGATGTTTATCTATTGCAGATATCAAACCACAACAACAGGTTGATATAAATCTCAATCTTTACATTCCTTACCAGACTTCTGCTAAAGGCTATATAAAACTGGAGCCTAAAGACACTTTTACTAAAGTAACCCTGATCTTTTACAGCAAAAGACCTTATCCGTTCAGGGTCATGAAGATATTTGGTGTTGTTGAAAAAGCGGTAAATAACAACTTTACAACAGGACTTCAAAATTTAAAAATGCTATGCGAGAGGTAAATGACAGCGCCGGGATTATACAGGTAAGGGCATTCCGTAAAAGATTTTATAACCTGTATTGCCTTGCTTTTTGTGCCTCTTTGTGCTACATCCTTTTTGTATTAAAGTCCGCATTTTTTTTACAAAAGGTTCGGTAACATTGGTCAGCGAACAGCTACTTTTTCCATAGCTTCTTTAAATATTTGCCTGCTTTGTTAATAGCTCCAAACTGTTCACTAATGGTTTCTATAAGCTTACCATCAGCTTGTTGAATATCTGCCATATTGATGCCCGTTTCCAGTTGCTCCGGATACAGGATGATATAGCTATACCTGGAAAAATAATTAGATAAGTAATAAGGCAGCTTATTGAACTGTGGCAAATAGGAGTTATAACCCTTACGCGATGAAATAATAATGAAAAGGTCATTCATATTCAGCTCCCTGGTAAAGATCAGGAAGTCGTCCCAGTTAGTAAACTCTGTAAACAAAGCCTGCAGCGTGCCGTTATTTTTTTGTGTAATATTTTTAATTTCAGTAAGTGTTTTTTCTGCACCACAGAAATTCACTTTCATACCCGCTTCTTTGGCAAGGTTTGAAACTTTTTGAACCCAATGGATAAAACCAGGTTCCGTTTCTGCCTCGGGCGGAACAGCCACCATCATCCGTTTAAGTGTATTGAAAGGTTGCGATGGCTTATACACATAAATAGTTTTATAGATCCTTCTGATAATATTCTCTGTGATCTCGCCAAAAAAAACCTTTTGATCGGCACCTTTATGCAAGCCAATCACTATATCTGTTATCTGTTGCTCTTTTATTGTATAAATAATACCATTGCTTATGCTGGAATCATATCTTATTAAAGGGTTGATTTTGTTTTCAGATGCAGCGGCATGAGATAAAGCTTTATCTAATATCTTCTTTCCTTTTCCCGCTGTATTCTGGGCCTCCGCCGCATCATCTACAATATGCAGTCCATATAAGGATATGTTGCTTTTTTTAGGTTTCAGCATCACGCCAAAATCAACAAGGTCAGTAGTGATCTCGGGGTAGGGCAGCGAGATCAATATCTTTTCTTCATTCGTCACGTCTTCAACCACGGTATCCTTTTCCTCTTCCAGCAAAGCCAGTTTTTTGGCTGAACGCTCGGTTACAAAAGATCCTACACCGCAGCTTACCAGGATCAGCAGGATCGTTCCGTTCAGCACATCCTCATCCAGGAAACGGATAGGCTCACCCGTAGGTGTTTCTCCAATAATAAGATTATAGCCTACCAGTATAATAGCCAGTGTTGCAGCAGCATGGGAGGCGCTGAGGCCAAAAAGCATTTTTCCTTCGGTAGCAGTTAATTTAAATATTTTTTGTGTAAGCCATGCGGCAACATACTTCGTAACCAGCGCTACTACAATAATAACGCCCGCAACCTTTGCGGCGCCCCAGCCTTTAACCAGCACTTTCACATCTACCAGCATGCCCACACTAATTAAGAAGAAAGGTATAAACAGTGCGTTGCCCACAAAGTTGATGCGATTCATTAAAACGGAGCTATGCGGCACAAAACGGTTCAGCACAAGGCCAGAGAAAAAAGCGCCTATAATAGCTTCTATACCTGCCGCCTCTGCCAGAAAAGAGGCCAGAAAAACCATGCCCAGCACAAAAATATACTGCGAAACGCTGTCATCAAACCGCCTAAAGAACCACCTTACAATAACAGGGAACAAAAAAAGCACAATACATACAAAAATAACAGAAGACAGGCCCAGCTGTATCCAGAATTGAGAAGAAACCTGCTCCTTGACCATTCCGGATATTGCCGCAAGTAAAAGCAGTGCTACCGTATCTGTGATCATGGTTCCGCCAACTGCCATTGCTACCGCCCTGTTACGTATAACGCCATATTTACTGGCTATAGGATATGCCACCAGCGTATGAGTGGAAAACATGCTGGCCAGTAGCAGGGAAGATAAAAAACTATATCCCAAAATATAGTATGAGGCTAATGTTCCGCAAACCAAAGGCAGCAAAAAAGTAAGCCCTCCAAATACAAGTATTTTCTTTTTATTTTTCCTGAATTCAGCCAGGTCAATTTCCAGACCGGCTAAAAACATAATATACAGCAACCCCACTGTGCCAAATAAAACAATGCTGGTATCCCGCTTTAACAGATTCAGCCCGTGCGGCCCCACTATAACGCCTGCAATAATAAGCCCGATAATATGAGGCACTTTTATCTTGCTGAACACGATAGGCGCAAATAATATAATGAATAGCACCAGTGCAAAAATGATAACCGGATTGGTCAACGGTAAGGTAAAATCCAAAGATGATAGTAGTGCTACCATATAATATTTTTAAAACAGCTTATAACCGATCCGCAGTGATTGAATAAGTGGTTTTACAATCAGGAAGTACGATTTCCCTTATACCATCCATTTTTTTCTCATTAAGTATTCTTAATGTAACTTCAATTTTTGCCGCACCTGTTGAGCTGTTATCCGATAACTGCAGGCCCCTTTGCGTATAAGTGCCATTGTATATTCTTGTAAGGTTTTTGCCCACGTAAGCTTTCATCACAATATCGTTGCCTGAGCTGGCAAACTCCCATTGCTCTGTTTTAACATCCCCAATGGCAGAACCGCTGCAGGAAGTTTCCACACACTGCATTTTAAC
>DAOLFI010000385.1:0-4284 GCA_035326385.1 Niabella sp. | reverse complement strand
TGAACCGGATACGGAAAGTTTCAGGACCGGGATCAAAGAAGTACTTATTGGCCACTGTGGAGTAGAAAGGATACAGACCACTGTAATTGGTACCATCTTCCTGGGTCTGACCATTGATCTTTTCTGTGGTTTGGGTACGCCAGCGCCTGATATCCCATAATATTTTATGCTCAAAAGCCAGCTCCTTCCTTCTTTCCTTTCTTATCAGCTCCAGCCCGTTGGCGCCCATAATATCTGCAGGGCCGGCCATCGGTTCCGCGCCGGCTCTTTCCCTTATCTGGCGAATGGTTTCATAGGCTACGCCTATCAGGTTTTGCCCATCGGGCGATTGCTGACCGGCGAGATCTAATTCCTTGGCCGCCTCGGCCAGGTTTAATACCACTTCTCCCAAACGCATCAATATAAACGACTGCTCTGAGCGCCCCTCCTGTACCAGGTTCTGCGGCATATTTTCATTCTGGTATTTTCGTACAACAAAGCCGGTCATTGCACAGGTGGCATTATTTGTAAATGGTCCGCTTGCCCCGGAGGCTGCAACAGCCCTTCCATCAGGTAATGTTACAATTTCATCACCCTTCTGCGATGATACGAACAGCACTTTGGATGTAAACGCCCCCGCACCCCGGTAAGCATCTGTTTCAGTGTATTTAACAGGGCCGGCTAATGAATAATTCATATTACCGTTTACAGTACGTAACGGAGCAATACCACCAGTTACACTTCCGGTATAAATCCCGGCCCTGATATCAATAGCCTGCCCTTTAAATGTTTCGCCTGGCAATATTACAAAAGCTTTCAGGCGCGGCTCGGCATTTTTGAAAAGATCGGTGATATTATCAAACATAATATACTTGCTGTTTGCATCAAAGATTTTAATGGAACCATCAGCGTTTTTAGGAATACCATCAAACATGGTTACATATTCAAGTGTAGGGCAATTGCCGGAAGAGTAGCCGCTACCTATTAGCTGTAGCGGGATATTATACACATCATATCCATGTGCCATGTCGGGATATTTATAATCCTTTACGAATATATTCTCGGGGCTTGACGCGTCAAAGAACAAGTCTATCAGGTTTTGCTTTTGCGCCACTTTATCTGTAGCTGACCATTTTTTCCGGTACAGGTCATATTTATTGGATTTTATTACCGCCATAGCCGCATTATAGGCTTCTGCAAAATACTTATTGGCGGCTGCCGTTTTTGTAGCAGGATCGAAGCCAATGACACGCACTTTAGTTTTGTCCCCAAAGCCGGTGAGTATATTGTACTTTGCGATGCTGCCTGCATAGAGTGCTGCTTCAGACTTAAACGCCAGCGCCACGTATTTATTTACCATACCACGCTGAGGGCTTGTTTCGGCTAACAAGGCAATAGCACTATCCATATCGGCCAGTGCCTGGTTCCAGGTTTCTTCTTCCGATGCACGAGGCACTTCTAATTCGGAAGCCGCATTCTCAGGGTATTTTAAAACAGATTTTACAAGGGGGGTGCCGCCGTAACGCTTGGCAAAAGCATAGAAAAGGTAGCCACGCGCAAAATAGCCTTCTCCTAATAAATGTTTATATTCCTGCTCTGTATAATTTGATTTGTATTGAGGCAGTACTTCTATAAGCCGGTTGATATCACGTAATACGGCAAATCCGTTCGTCCAGAAATTCCTGGTTTCCGATCCCTCCCCCGTTACAGCACCGCTTCTGTCGCGTCCTATTGAGCTTCCTTCATTCACACCCGGACAAACCAGCCAGTCGCGGAAAAAGCCGCCGCCAGGTGAGTATTTAAAATCTTCATAGGGCATCTGACTGTAGACTCTTGACAGGTACACCATCATTCCTTTTGATGAACTGAAAAGATCAGCATCCTGCACCACGTTCTTAGGCGGCACATCCAGATAATGCTTACAGGAAACAAAAGAAAAACCCAATATGATTAATAAGAATTGTATATATCGATATTTCATAATTTACGTTTTTAGAACTTAATAGTTAAACCTACGGTTACTGTCTTATTTAACGGATAGATATATCCATATAAATTATCAGTGTGCTCAGGATCAACAAATTTCACTTTTGTAAACGTGAGCAGGTTGTAAGCGCTTCCATACATACGTACCCCCGAAAGACCAATACGCTTTAACCATACAGAGGGTAAAGAATATCCCAGCTCCACATTTTTCAGCCTTAAATAAGCACCATCTACCGTACTAAAAGTGGACTGGCCTCTTGGATTGCTGCCGGTATACCCATAAGTGCCTTTTACCCATTGGGTATTACGGGAGTAAGGATCGGCCGTAGGATCAACCGGGTGCCAGCGATCCATAAATTCACTTAAGATACCCGAAGGCCCGCTCCCCCATAATGGATTCATTATTTTTTCGCCATAGGTAACAGTAGCCAGCGCCTGCCCCTGCAACAGGAAAGAAAAGTCGAAGCCTCTATATGCCAGGTCACCTGTTAAGCTAAAGTTCATCCAGGGATTCTGGTTGAACCGCATAGGATGGATATCGTTACCATTGATCTCGCCATCGCCGTTCCAATCCTCGTAAATATAATCGCCCGGTAAAACATTCGGATCCACAAACACTTTGCTGTTGTAAATATCATCCCAGCTCTGGTACTGGCCTGTTCCGTTATATAACCATGATACACCCTGTAAACGATCATTCTGGTTATTCTTCCAGTTGTTCCAGGAACTGCCTATGGCGCCCCGTTCTACATACAGTCTTTTTATTCTAACCAGGGATACCATGCCTTTCAATCCATAAGTAAGCTCGCGGCCAAGCGTATTTCTATGAGACAATGTAAGTTCATAACCGGAAGTCAGGTCGCTGTTAATGTTTTCCTGTGGAAGCGCGGCCCCCACTACAGTGGGAATACCACCATTACGCTGGGCCAGTAATCCCACACGCTTGCGTGCAAAATACTCTGCTGTTACGCCAAAAAGCCCTTTCCAGCCCACAAAATCAAAACCGGCATTAAATGTCCTGGAATCAAACCACCCGATATTAGGATTAGGAATACCTTTGTTATCGGCGCTTGCTAAAAAGCTATTGCCAAATACATAACCGGAAGAAAACTCTCTCGTGCTTGATCCACCGGTAGGATAATTATACCCCGAAACAAACTGGTAGGCCGAAGCCGCGTCATCCCCTACAATACCGTAAGAAGCCCGGAGCTTAAACTGGTCTACAGAAGGAAATATTCTCTTAAAGAAGTTTTCTTCTGATACTCTCCAGGCGCCTGCAATAGCCGGGAAAAAACCCCATTGATTGCCGGGTGCAAACTTGGACGAGCCGTCATACCTGAAGCTATAGTCCAGTATATATTTACCTGAATAATCGTAATGAAACGCCCCTACGAGCCCCATACCTGTCATTTCGTAAATATCAGTGGCGTTCATTCCTCCCCGCTGACCTTCTGCAATACCGGCAAAAAGATAGGGTACCGGTAATAGAAGGTCTCTTTGGGCATTAAAATTATCGGCGGTTCTTTTCTGGGTTTCCCAAAGCATGAGGCCTGATACATTATGTGCATTGAATTTTCTATCGTACCCAATTGAAGTCTGCGATACCAACTGGTCGCGCGTGATCATACCACGTTCTGCCTGGCTGGGCGAATTCCTGTAAACACCACTGTAAGTTTGAGCAGCTTCATTCCAGGTATAAAACTGGTATTCCCTCCTGTTATGGCTCATATCCCACATCGTCCAGTCGTAAGAAACCTGCTCTTTCAGGTAAAGCCCTTTAACAAAAGGAACATCGTACCGCAGGCTGGCCGTGGGCGACATCCATTTTCTTTTGGTTTTTCTTCTGCCCGTAAGATCGCCGTTAATATAGGCCGCGGGGTTATCACCATCGTTTTCACTATTGAAGTTATACCTGGTGGGATCATTATTGGCGTATACCGGGAAAAAGGGTCCTACTTTCCAGAATGCTCTTATGATCCACCAGCTGTCAACATCAGAAGTGTTCTGCTCATCCATAATAAAATTCATGAGCAGCTCTGCCTTCAGGTGATCGGTGATATTGGCTGTAATGGTAGACCGGACATTGTACTTTTTGTAGTTTATATCATCCGATTTGAAAAAGCTGTTCTGGTACTGGTAACCCGCACCGAAGTAATACTTTATCCTGTCAGATCCGCCGGTCGCGCTCAGGTTATGAAGGGTTTGCGGGCCATATTTTTTGAAAGTGGCTTCTTCCCAATCCGTGCTTTGCTTTGTACCGTTCAGGTAAGCATTTATCTGCTCATCGCTATAAGTGCGGGCCTGTCCCTGAAGCCGGTG
>DAOLFI010000384.1:0-4284 GCA_035326385.1 Niabella sp. | reverse complement strand
ATAGACCGTTTACCCATAAATGCTCGTGGCCTCCTATTCTTGGAAATGAAAGAACCACGATGATCAGTAAGCTGCACCATAAAAAGGCATTTTTAATATTACCCGGTTTGCTTATACGCGAAAGCAACAGTCCTGCGGTAAAAGGAAATAGCAGGCGTACAAAGCCGACGTGCAACTGCTCAGGGTCTATTGACCATCCTCCAATCACATCGCCTTTAGGGCTGGTTAATCCCAGGTGAACCAATGCAGCGCCGGCCAGCAAAACAATAATGGATAAAGCCCTGTTCGAGAACTTTCGCAACCAAAGCGCATAAAGGATATTGGCAATATATTCGAAGAAGAGAGACCAGGCTGGCCCGTTGAGCGGGTGCATTTCCTGCCATCCGCGGATATCCATCGATGGCGGTACTGGAATAAGCGTAAATCCTATCAGCATAATGATCAGCAGCTTCCAGGCAGGAGTAGTGCCGATAAGAGGAAATAAGGCAGGGGATGCACTAAAATAAAATCCTGCAGCACCAATGATCATACCCATTATAATCATAGGATGAAGCCTGATTAACCGGCGCCTGAAAAAATCTTTTAAGGTCATCTTTCCCCAGCGGTCATCATAAGCATAGCCTATTACAAAACCCGAAAGAAGAAAAAAGAAATCCACCGCCAGGTAGCCGTGATTGATCAGCTGTTTATGATGGTCCCCTCCTGAAAAAGCTTCTAAGAGGTGGAAAATAACCACTACAACAGCTGCTACTCCGCGGAGCCCGTCCAGTATCTCATAATGGTGCTTTGAGTCGGAATATACAGCACCGTTAGTATTTAATCCCATGTTAAGTTAAATAAATATTTTCTAAGTCTGAACCCTCAAAGAAAGTGTATTTTCACTTTCAAGCTCATAAATATCTTTTATGTTTTTTATATGCAATTGCTGAACTGAAGAATAATAATTGAGGTATCTGCTTTTTGTAGTACATTTAAATGTATAAACAAAACTAAAAAATGAAAGCAACAACTACTTCAAAATTTATTGCCGAAATGATCGGCACAATGGTACTAGTACTTATGGGCTGCGGAAGCGCCGTAATTGCCGGAGCCGATGGAACAACCGGGGTTGGACTGTTAGGTATAGCCTTTGCTTTTGGACTTAGCGTTGTAGCTATGGCTTATGCCATAGGGCATATTTCAGGATGCCATATTAATCCTGCCATATCCATTGGAATGGTGTTGGCAGGACGTATGAAGGCTGGCGAAGCGGCGTATTACATCGTAGCACAGATAATAGGAGGCCTGATAGGAGCCGGTATTTTATATCTTATAGCCTCGGGAAAGGCCGACTATGCGGGAGGCCTGGGACAAAATGGTTATGGAGGGCTTTCTCCTCAAAAGTATAACCTGACCAGCGGACTGATAGCCGAGGTTGTATTCACATTTATTTTTCTATTGGTGATATTTGGCTCAACATCCACTAAAAATATTAACGGAGGCTTTGCTGGGTTAAGTATCGGGTTAAGCCTGGTATTGATCCATATTGTAGGCATTCCCATTACAGGTGTATCTGTTAATCCTGCCAGAAGTATAGGGCCTGCTGTATTGGTTGGCGGAGAAACCCTTTCGCAAGTGTGGTTATTTATAGTGGCGCCAGTTTTGGGAGCCATACTAAGTGCGGTTGTCTGGAACAGCCTTATTGAGAAATCAGATAAAACAAGTTAGCAGAACAAGCTTTATCATATAAAAATGGGCTGCTTGTAAAGCACAGGCAGTCCATTTTGTTTTATAGCAGTCTTAACCGGGATAATAAATGTGGAAATGATATTTATTGTGTTAAATATTTGAGTAATGAAGAAATTATGGGTTAGCTTTTTTTTTATAGCTGTTTTTGTAACAAATATCGGCTGTGGCAGCAAAAGAAATATAACAACAACCTTACCTGCAACAGATACAGGCTTTGTAAAAGGTGCTGATATTAGCTGGCTGCCACAAATGGAAGCAACTGGCTATATATTTTATAATGATAATGGCATTCCTGAAGATTGCTTTAAGATTCTGAAAGATCATGGCATTAATACGATCCGGCTAAGAACCTGGGTGAATCCTTCTGACCATAAAATTGACGGACATTGCAGTGCAGCCGAAACAGTAGCTATGGCTATACGTGCGCAACAGCACGGGATGAAAATCATGCTCAATTTCCATTACAGTGATACATGGGCCGATCCGGGGAAGCAACAAAAACCCCTGGCATGGGCAAGCCTTGATTTTGAAGGACTGAAAAAAGCGCTGTACAACTATACGTTTGACGTAATGACGCAGTTAAAAAACGCAGGTGTTATACCTGTATGGGTACAGGTAGGAAACGAAATTCCGGGGGGAATGCTTTTGCCGGAAGGCAGTACTGATAACTGGCCGCAACTGGCGCTATTGCTGAACGCAGGACATGATGCAGTAAAAGCAGTTGCTCCTGCATCTAGGGTAATACTGCATGTGGATCAGGGAAACAACAACCAGCGTTTCAGGTGGTGGTTTGACAATGCTGTAAAACATAATGTGAGGTTCGATGTGATTGGCATGTCGTACTATCCCTGGTGGCTGGAAGGCAAGCCTGATTACACTTTATCAATAAATGATCTGGGAAATAACCTGGATGATATGGCCGCCCGGTATGGCAAAGAAGTGATGGTGGTTGAAGTGGGTGGAGAAGATACCCGGGAACAAAATACGTACGATATGCTGGTAGCGGTAATAAAAAAGGTAAAAGCAGTCCCGGCAAAAAAAGGTTTGGGTGTGGTGTATTGGGAGCCACAAGGTGCCCGGAACTGGAGCCAGTACCCCTTAAGCGCGTGGGGAAATGACGGAAAGCCAACAAAAGCCATGGACGCCTTTTCAGCTAAATAAATAGCCTTGTCATGGGTTGGGTACTGTTAGTGCTTTTGCTTGAAAGCGCCTGTTTTTAATGGCTGAAAGCGGGATTGCTCAGTTGTTTCAGGTAAGAGACATGCGACACAACGGCATCTTTCACTTTGCTATATTCTATGTACCCCACCCCAAACTCCTTACAGGTATCTTTTATGATCCTGTTAATCCGGGGATAATGGATATGAGAAATTTTAGGAAACAGGTGATGCTCTACCTGGAAGTTCAGGCCGCCCATAAACCAGCAGGCCAGCCTGCTTTTAGTAGCAAAGTTAGCAGTGGTTTTTAGCTGGTGAATAGCCCATTCATTATCTATTTTATTGGTTTGCTCATTAGGAACAGGGAACTCTGTATCTTCTACTGTGTGCGCCAGCTGAAATACAATGCTCAGTACAAAACCTGCAAACAGCGCATACACCGTAAATCCAATGGCCCACGGGCCAACGCCAACCACTATAATAGGGACAACCACAAATAGTATGATGTGTAAAATTTTAAAGCCCCAGAACGAGATCTCATCCTTAACAGTCATTTTCTTTAACGGAATATCGCCTACTTTCCGGGTAAAATATTTCTTATAGTCAGAAAAGAAAATCCAGAAAAGATACAGCAGCGAATAAGTGATCCAGAAATAGAAATGCTGGTACCTGTGGAATTTGTAGTATTTCTGTGTTTCACAAAGCCTTAAAAAAGGTTTGGCATCCAGGTCATCATCAACGCCATCAATATTGGTATAAGCATGGTGTATTACATTGTGCTTCATTTTCCACATAAAGGTATTGGCTCCTAAAAAGTTGAGGGACGATGCTGCTATAGTATTCACCCAGGGTTTGCTGCTGAAGCTGCCATGTGCACCATCATGCATAATATTAAAGCCGATGGCTGATGTGAACAGGCTCAGCAACAGGCACTCAAAAATAGCCCAGCCTGCCGGTGGCGTAAAGAAAACAAGATGTACATATAACGCTATAAAGCCAACCACCAGGAACAGCGCTTTTGAATATAGCCTCATGTTGCCGGTACTGGGTTTACCTCTTTCTCTGAAATAATCATTAACACGCGTTTTTAAAACCGTATGAAAAGAGGGGGGAGGAGGTGTGGCAAACTTAGGTATTGACATTAATGATGAATTGTTTCTTAGTTAAATAAAGTGTGCAAAGGTAACCATTTTAGACCTGTCAATAAGGTAAAAAAATGCAAAAAGTGATAAATAATCAGGTTTCCTGTAAAATCAGGGCGTCAAGGTTGCTCAAGCCTATATGTTTTTGCGTAAGGTAAGCTTCAGCGTATTTCACGCCAATACGTTTACCCATCATTCTCATTCTTGCCAGAAGACTTTCCTTAAATTCAGGGGTTGAAATATAAGTTTGAGGTCCT
>DAOLFI010000383.1:0-4292 GCA_035326385.1 Niabella sp. | reverse complement strand
GTTCCCTCTTTAATTTTCTGAACTACAATAGAGCCATCAATACCGGCATTGTCGGTTAATGTGCGAACCGGAGCTTCCAGGGCACGTTTTACGATAGCCATACCGGTTTGTTCGTCTTCAATCTGGCCTTTCACTTTTACATCCAAAGCATCAACAGCACGGATGTAAGCCACACCACCGCCGGGAACGATACCTTCTTCAACTGCAGCACGGGTAGCGTGTAAAGCGTCGTCTACGCGATCTTTCTTCTCCTTCATTTCCACCTCAGTAGCAGCACCTACATAAAGTACAGCAACACCTCCGCTTAATTTCGCCAGACGCTCCTGCAATTTTTCTTTATCGTAATCAGATGTGGTAGTTTCGATCTGCGCTTTGATCTGATTTACACGGCCGGTAATATCAGCCTTTTTACCTTTACCACCTACTATAATAGTGTTGTCTTTGTCTATAGTAATAGAAGCAGCCTGGCCTAAAGAAGAAATATCAGCACCCTCTAACTTGTGGCCCATATCTTCGCTGATTACAGTACCTGCTGTTAAAATAGCAATGTCCTGCAGCATTTCTTTCCTTCTGTCGCCAAATCCAGGAGCTTTTACAGCAGCCACTTTCAAAGTACCGCGTAATTTATTTACAACCAGTGTAGCCAACGCTTCACCTTCCAAGTCTTCAGCAATAATTACCAAAGGACGTCCGCTTTGAGCTACTTTTTCCAGGATAGAAAGAATATCCTTCATAGCGCTGATCTTTTTGTCATAGATCAGGATATACGGATTTTGCATTTCTGCTTCCATTTTTTCGCTGTTGGTAACGAAATACGGAGAAATGTAACCACGGTCAAATTGCATACCTTCTACAACGTCTACAGTAGTATCTGTACCTTTTGCTTCTTCTACAGTAATAACGCCTTCTTTGCCCACTTTAGCAAAAGCCTGTGCAATCAGATCACCGATCTGCTCATCATTATTGGCAGAAATAGCAGCTACCTGCCTGATCTTTTTGCTGTCGTTGCCCACTGTTTGGCTTTGCGATTTCAGGTTTTCAACCACTAAAGAAACCGCTTTGTCAATACCGCGTTTTAAATCCATTGGATTTGCTCCGGCAGCCACCATTTTCAGGCCTTCGCTGATAATAGCCTGAGCTAATACAGTGGCAGTAGTAGTACCATCACCTGCAATATCAGCAGTTTTAGAAGCTACTTCTTTTACCATTTGAGCGCCCATGTTCTCAATAGCGTCTTCCAGTTCAATTTCTTTTGCTACAGTAACACCGTCTTTAGTAATACCGGGTGCTCCAAATTTCTTCTCAATCACCACGTTACGGCCTTTAGGGCCTAAAGTAACCTTTACGGCGTTAGCTAAAGCGTCCACGCCTTTTTTCATTTTATTTCTTGCTTCAATATTGAAGTGTAATTGTTTTGCCATTTTTATTTACCCCTATCCCCTAAAGGGGAATATTTATACTGCGAGGCAACAGTTTTATTATTTTTTAGAATATCTATCAATTTAAAACGCCCAAACTCCCTTTAGGGGGTGGGGTTATACAATCGCCAGTATATCGCTTTCACGCATAATTAAAAGATCCTGCCCGTCAATCTGTATCTCGGTACCGGCATATTTGCCATATAATACAGTATCACCGGCTTTTACAGTTACGGGTTCATCTTTTTTGCCCGGACCGGCAGCTATTACAGTACCGCGTTGTGGTTTTTCTTTAGCTGTATCAGGAATAATAATACCGCCGGCTGTTTTTTCTTCAGCGGCTGCTGGTTTTACGATCACCCTGTCATGTAAAGGGGTAACTGTTACTTTTTTAGCCATGTTTTATATTTTTAAAAATTGTTGATTATTTAAGTGATTACCATATAATCACTTTTTGGTCGGCAAATGTAGCCTAAATAATATGCCACATTGTATAAACATGAAATTTTTTCAGTTTGCCTGCCTGTTATCAAGTTGACAGGTGGATAAGTTGACAGGTTGTCAAGTATATTCATTCTGCCTAAAGTGCTGCGGCCATTTCGCCTGTCAACTTTTCAACTTTTAAACATTTCAACCAATTAACCTTATCTTCGCCGCTTCAAAAATAGTTCTTGATTCAATGATTAACAGAAGAAACATAAGGGTAAAAGTGATGCAGACCCTTTATTCATATACCACCAGTCTGGATACTGACAAACCTCTCGATCCGCAAAAAACGCTTAAACAACATTTCAATCATACACGCTCTTTACTGGTATATACCATACATTTCCTGACAGAAGTAGCACGGTACGCAGAAAAGGACGCATACAGGAAATCGCACAAATATATTCCCACAGAAAAAGACCTGAATGTCAATACCAAGCTTGCAGGCAGTAACCTGCTATGGCAGATACTGGATCTGAATGAATATAAAATCGCTCTGAATAATGAAAAGCCTGAGAGATTCATGGACGAGGAGCTTGTTAAGAAAATCTATACTCAGCTGGCAGCTTCCCAGCAATATCAACATTATATAAATATCAGCCAGCAAAGCCTCCAGGAAGACAGAAAAGTATTTGAATATATTTTCAGTGAGCTGATGCTGGAAAATGAGGAGTTTGTATCGCATATTGAAGAAATTTTCAGCAATTGGGGTGATGACGGCGATATGATCGTTCAAAGCATATCGGCCTTTATCAGGAAGCCCCAGCCCGGCGTTTTTAATGAAATCATCACTCCTGATAAAGAAATATTTGCAAAAGACCTTTTAAGGACTGTAGTTGATAAGGAAGATTATTTGCTTGATTTTATCAAGCCCAAGCTTAAAAACTGGGATCCCGAACGTATTGCATTATTGGATATGGTACTGATGAAAATGGGTGTTGCGGAGTTTTTGTATTTTGATACCATTCCTCCAAAAGTTACTATTAATGAATATATTGACCTGGCTAAGGAATACAGCACTGCACAAAGCGGCCATTTCGTGAACGGGATCTTAGATAATATTCATAAAGAGCTGGTGCAGGAAGGGCGGCTGAATAAAAAAGATTTTCGCAAAACCGGATCCTGATAATATTTTTACAGGTTTGAATATTCATCTTACTTTCGCACAGCAAAAGTTATTCTAACATATTAATTATAATTGAGATGAAACGTTTAATATTTTTAATTGCTGCAGCTACGGCTATAATGGCCTGTAATAGTAATAGTGGAGACAGCAAAGCCGGTGAAGCGCCGTTAAGCGATTCCCTGAAACAGGTAGCGCTGAAAGACTCTTCTAATTTTACTACTATTAACTGGACAGACTCTACTTTTAAAGACCTGGGAAATGTAAAGGAAGGGCAAACGGTTGAAATACCTTTTGTGGTTCAGAACACAGGAGATAAACCGCTTATCATTTCAAGCGTGCAGCCGGGCTGCGGATGTACCGTTGCAGAAAAACCGGAACAACCCATTCTTCCGGGAAAAGAAGATAAGATCGTAGCTACCTTTAACAGCACGGGCCAAAGCGAGGGCGCTCATACAAAAACTGTTACTGTTACGGCAAATACCAAACCTTTTACACAACATACATTAAGGTTTCGCGTTAACGTAACTAAATAAACTTTAAAGAATAATAATCAATAATGACAAATTACATTTTACAAGCACAGGGCGGCGGCGCCGGTTCCTTTCAGTTGATCTTTTTAGTAGGTATGATATTGGTATTCTGGCTGTTCTTTATCCGCCCACAGGCGAAAAAGGCGAAAGACCAGAAAAAATTTCTCGAAAACTTACAGAAAGGAGATAAAATAGTGACTATTGCCGGCATCCACGGGAAAATCCAGCAGGTGAATGAGGACGGCACTTTAGGTATTGAAATAAGCCCGGGCAATTATATTAAAATTGAGAAATCTGCTATCAGTATGGAGTGGACTAACCAGATCAATAAAGTTGCAGCAACAAAATAGTTCAGAGTGTAAAGTTCAAAGTTTAAAGTTATAAACCTTAAACTTTGAACCTCAAACTTTCAATTCATGTTAAAAATTGGCCTCACCGGCGGTATTGGCAGTGGTAAAACAACCATTGCCAAAATTTTTTCAACACTTGGGATACCTGTTTATGATGCAGATAGGGCTGCCAGATTACTTATGCTAACCAACGAGGAAATCAGGCAGCAGGTGATAGCCGCTTTTGGAGAAGATACTTATAAAAACAACCAGCTGGACCGGCCTTACCTGGCTGCTATTGTTTTTGGCAATGAACAAAAACTAAAAAAACTTAACGCCATTACGCATCCTGTTACGATCCAGGATTCTATTAGCTGGTTTAACCGGCAAACCGCTCCTTATG
>DAOLFI010000382.1:0-4294 GCA_035326385.1 Niabella sp. | reverse complement strand
GCTACATGAAGCCGGTACACAGGCCCGTCAGGATTCTCCGCCTTTTTATAAACGATAGTCTTAAGATCAATCTCAAGTACTTTGGCTTTTACTTCTGTCCAGCTGATGGACGGCTTATTAGTGATTCGCCGGGTATAAATAATATCCTGCGCACTAACGGTTGCGGACAGGGATACAACAAATAAAATGGATAAAATATGTTTCATCTGTCATAGTTAGTTTTGGATGGTGGATAAAAGTTGCGGATTGGAAGGTGCAGAAATATCATACAGCTCAATGCCTCCCTGTATGTAGGCTATCAGCAGGTCATTGTAGGGAATGACGTCTATAAAAGTATTACCGGTAATGGTTTTTATGACGGCAGGTGTTGTTTTGTCTGCAATACTGATCACATTCATACCATTGCTTCCCATACACACATACAATATATCATCCTTATATCCCAAACCATTGGGCTCGGGCATATTAAGGGTGCTGATCATTTTGGGGTTAAGAATATTATTTCCCTGTATGTCATATATCTGCAGCTGGTTCAGTGTGCCGCCACATGCTGCATTTGAGTTTCTCAGAGTAACATAAGCATAGTCATCATCTGCCACAACCGGGTCGCAGGCCCTGAAATGCTGTGCCTGCCCCTGTAGCTTAGGGCTTTTGGGGTTACTGTTGTCAAATACAAACATGCCTTGCTGCGAGCCTATAAATAATTTATCGCGGTAAGGGAAAATGGTTTCTACATTGTTCCAGCTTATATACTGCTCATTCAGCAATACTGTTTGCGCTGGCTGGCTGATATCGTAAGTGTACAGCTTACTGGCGCTTACAATGTACATATAGTTTCCTGATATTGTCATCCTTGCTGTAGAACCACCGGCGCCGGCGGCGGAGCCTGCGGTATCTCCTTTTTTACAGGCTGCAAGCAGGCTGCAAAAAATAATAAGCCAGAGAAAGGAAAGCTGATACTTTTTCATGTGTATGTTTATTAGTAAGAGCAATTAGGGTTGATTAATGTTTTCTTTTGCCAGCCAACAATGACGCCTTTTGACGGATCGGGACATTCAAATTTTCCGCGCTCAGGCGGAACAGTAGTGCCGGCCATGTTCATAAAAGACTCCGGCAATCTTTTTACAATGTCTATAGCGTTACCATTTTGTTGGAGTATGACAAGATCGTTCATATTGTTGGTATAAATAATACCGTTTTTCACCGTTACTTCCTGGCATCCGCTGATTTTTATAAACCCTTTCTGTTGCGGCTGTGCGGGGTTGGATATATCTGTGATATGAATGCCTTTTCCTGATTCTACCTGGAAAAGCATATTGCCGGTCACATAAATCTTACCGCCTTCCTCAACATCCTGTGCGGGTAATAGCGTTATGAATTTTAATGCTGAAGCGTCACCGTACACAGGAGCATAGCCCAATACGGTTTCGTTATTTCTTTTCCAGCAGGAAACGGACAGACATGCGAGTACAACTATCGCAATTAGCTTTTTTGCTCTCATTGGGTTATAATTTAGTTCCTGGTATTGTAAGATGGGGTTGTTTTATCAACCATTAATACTATAAACGTATGGTATTGTGAAAACGCAACAGCTGGAGAGTATATATAAAAAAAATCTCCGCATTAAATGCGGAGACATTGTAATATCAGCCTGTAAGAATGAGATTAAATAATATCCATAGCCTTTACAAAAAAGGTTGTAACAAAAGGTAAGATCAATGTAAGCCAGGGCCAATGGGAAAAACACGCAAAAATGAATGCAAAAGTGGATATCAAAAATAAAATCCACATTAAACCTTTGTTTTTTGTACCAGATGACATATTATCTTATTTTGTTGCAAATTTAAGCGTTGCAGGTGAAAATAAATGCCTGCATAAACTTTATTTTTGAAATAGGGCGATATTGATTACTTTCGTTTCGTGTATGTTGTACACAATAATGAAATAACGGTTGACGCGATGAAATTTGTTTTTTATTTAAAATATCATACTAGGTTTGGAGAAAGCCTGGCCATAACTACTAATTTTTCAGGCCCCGGATATATGGAGATGGAGTATTTCAATGATGAATACTGGAAATTTGAAACAAAGATCATCAGATCCACCATTCCTCAGAAAACGCTGATATATAAATATGCTTTAAAAACTGCCGAAGGAGTGGTGATGGATGAGTTTCAGGAACCCCGCCGGTTGGTTATTGAAGAAGATGTTGATATGCTGAAAGTGTATGATACCTGGAATTATGCTGGAGCTGTTGCAAATACATTTACTTCACCTTTCCGGGAGGTACTGTTACCTAAACATAAAGCTGTCAAAAGCAAGCCTGGAAAAGAGGAAACCCATCTCTTTAAAGTCAAAGCGCCGCTGATCAGCAGGGATGAGGTGGTTTGTATTTTGGGAGATGAAAAACGTTTAAACAACTGGGATACTGACAACCCTGTTCTTTTAAAATATGATGGGGAGCAATGGTTTTCGGGGCTTAACCTTACAGATGCCAGCTTCCCGTTTGCGTATAAATACGGCATTTATAATATAGCAAAGAATGAATTTGTAAGATTTGAGAATGGCGGCAACCGGGTATGTTTCGAACCGGCCTCGGTAAAGGTGAGAACTGTTTTACAGGACGGATTTGTAAACCTGCCGTATGATACATGGCATGGCTGTGGTATTGCTATTCCTGTATTTGCTTTAAGAACTAAAAACGGCCTGGGTGTAGGAGAGTTTACCGATCTTAAATTGCTGGTGGACTGGGCGGTTAAAACAGGATTGAAATTGATACAAATACTGCCGGTTAACGATACCACGGCAACACATACTTGGGTAGACTCTTATCCTTATGCCGCTATATCTGCTTTTGCATTGCATCCTGTATATATAAATCTGGACGATATTGATGGTAAAAAGAGCAAGAACTGGGAAGCCTCTTTAAAAAACAAACGCAAACAGCTGAATGAGCTGGCGCATATAGACTATGAGGCAGTGATGAACTTTAAGATGGCTGCTTTGCAGGAATTATTTGATGAGAACGGCACCTCCTGCCTGGAAACGCAGGATTATAAAGATTTTTTTGAAGGCAACCGGAATTGGTTGAAGCCTTATGCTGCCTTCTGCTATCTGCGGGATAAGTTCGGCTCTCCCAACCCTGCGGACTGGGACTCTAATGCTGTTTATGAAGAGGATCAAGTAAATGAGTTTTTTGAAGAAAAAAACATTGCCTGTAAGCAGGTTCAGTTCTTTTGTTACATTCAGTATCAGCTGCACCTGCAATTAAGTGATGCAGTGGGTTATGCTCATAAAAAAGGTATTGTTATGAAAGGCGATATACCTATTGGTGTATATCGTTACGGGTGCGATGCCTGGGTGGCGCCGAAGCTGTATAATATGCAATGGCAGGCCGGGGCACCGCCGGATGATTTTGCTGTGAAGGGGCAGAACTGGGGATTTCCTACCTATAACTGGCAGCAAATGCAGGAAGATGGCTTTGCATGGTGGCGTGAGCGCTTTAAACAGATGAGCTGTTATTTTGATGCTTTTCGGATTGATCATATACTTGGTTTTTTCAGAATATGGAGCATCCCGCTTCATGCAGTGCAGGGTATTATGGGACGATTTGATCCCTGTATCCCCGTGCACATCAGCGAATTTGGCGAACAGGGGCTCTGGTTTGATTATGAAAGGTTTTGTATGCCTTATATTACCGATGAAGTTTTATGGGAATTGTTCCGCGAAAAAGCAGAGGAAGTGAAGACGCAGTTTTTGCAGAAACGGGGCCCTCATCAGTATATATTGCTTTCTCAGTTCGACACGCAAAAGAAAGTTGAAGCCTATTTTAAAGAACAACAGGATCCTGAAAATATTAAGTTACGTAACGGGTTATACGATCTGATCAGCAATGTGATTTTGTTTAAGCAGGAAGGATCTTCCCAAACGGCTTTTCATTTCAGGATATCGCTTGATCAAACCAGCTCTTTCCGCCATTTACAGCCACAGATAAGGGAAAAGCTGTGGAATTTGTATATAGATTATTTCTATCGCAGGCAAAATGAATTCTGGAAAAATGAATCGCTCAAAAAATTACCCGGACTGAAAGCAGTAACGGATATGCTGGTATGCGGGGAAGACCTGGGTATGGTACCGGATAGTGTGCCCGGTGTAATGAAACAGCTGGGTATTTTGAGCCTCGAAATTCAGAGAATGCCTAAACAGCAGGGTGCTGCATTTTTTAACCCTGCTCATGCACCTTATCTGTCAGTGGTAACGCCCTCTACACATGATATGAGCACCATACGTGGCT